>JAGWQP010000260.1 GCA_028876805.1 Acidobacteriota bacterium
GCGAAGACGAAAATCTTGCTGGCGTTGCTCGAGTGCAGTTCCGGCGCCAGCGTGTTCAGCCGGAACTGACCAGTGAGTGGCCAGCGCTCATCGCGATGTACTGCCTGCCGCCGACCGCGCCGCCCGGCAGTCGCGCGCGGCTTGCGTGGAAAAACAGTAACATGGCGGCCGGAGGCGTGGCAACTCGCTTTAGCCGGTTTCATTCTTACCGGGCCGCCCTCGCGTGATAGGATGATGAAGACCGGGATGGCCTTCGTCAACCTGACCAAGCAGATCGCGCAGCAAGCACTTCTCGATTCGCTCCGCTCACCAGACGCGGCTCAGGTCTCCGAATCGCTAAAGACGGAGCGCCCGGCCGCGGCGGCCGCCGGAAACGTCTGCGCCACAATCCTGGGGCAGATCCAGGCGATGCAAAAGGCTCTCAAGGAGGACGAAGAACTTGTGATCCTCCTTCACAACGGCCTCGAGACCATGCGTGTTCTCGAAGTCTATGTGCCTTCCTCGAATGTGGCGGTGCTCACCGGAATCGATGCGGAGCGCAATCTCACCCGCGTCATTGCGCCTGTGGAGAACTTGCAGTTGATCTGCAAGGTGATGAAAGCGCAGCCGGCGGCTAAGCCGGTCCGGGTGGCGTTGATCGCGCCCAAGCCGGCTGGCTAGCCCGAATCCTCGGTTGGCTCGCCAGGATCAACAATTCCGAGCAGGGTGGGGATTTTACGTCGATTGACACTCCCGCTTCGGTGCGCGAGCAATGGCCTTCTGTGACGCTACCACGGAAGTCGGCTTGGCTTGTTGAAAAATCCGTGACCGTCGGAATGGGGGGGCGCGCCCATGACGCCGAGGTGTCTTGGGAACGGCGACGTTATAGCCGATCGCAACGCGTGATGTGTGATGGGCGCTGCCGCGCCTCCATTTCCCTGGGGCTATCGGCCTTCGTCGTCTACACCACCTGGGCCGCATTCCAAAGACGAATTATTGTTTCGGGGGCCCTGACTTTCTATTCCCTGGAATTATTCGGCTGGCGTGCTATTATTACCAGGGCGTCTACTATAAATCGTTGTGGGCCGACCCAGCGCTCGTAGGCCGACGGCAAACCGCGCGAGGTTCATCTCAGTGCCGGACGAGTCAGGATTACCGAAACTGCATTATCCCAGTTGAAAGAGCGCGTGGTAGACGAGTATGATGACCGGCTGAGAAAATTGGTCATGAAGATAGTCGGCAGTTAGGACGGCCGCCCCGCTGCGCGGTGAGCCCATGCTGGAACTCAAATCGCTGCACAAAGACGCCATCCCGAGCGCGCTTGCGAAAGCCGAGCGTTACCGCTTGTTGCATGAGCCATGGCAAAGCGAGAGCATCTGCGAGGATGTTTTGCGTGTGGATCCGGACAATCAGACGGCGCTGGTGACTCTGCTGCTGGCGCTCACGGACCAGTTCGGTCAGGCCCTGAAGGTGCAGGAAGCCAAGACCGTGATCGCGCGTCTGAGGGACGAATACGAACGCGCTTACTACTCTGGCATCGTGGCAGAACGCCGCGCGCATGCGCTGCTGCACCAAGCCCGCCACGTCTCCGGGTCTGCGATCCACGATTGGCTGCGCGAAGCCATGGACTGGTACGAGAAAGCCGAAGCGATGCGGCCTCCAGCCAATGACGACGCGCTATTGCGGTGGAACACCTGTGCCCGGCTGCTGATGCGGAATCCGCAGCTGCAGCCCGGCGGGCGAGAGCGGCACGAGCCGATCATGTCGGAATAATGCCGGGTGAGCTCTGGCTGGTGCGCCATGGCGAAACGGAATGGAGCCTCTCCGGCGCTCACACCGGCCGCACGGACTTGCCGCTGACAGCGCATGGACGTGAGGAAGCCCGAGCGATTGGTCGGGTTCTCAAGGGGCGCCGTTTTACCCTCGTGTTGACGAGCCCGCTGGGAAGGGCCCGCGAAACGGCCCAACTGGCTGGCTACCCGGACGCCGAGCTCGAAGACAACCTCCAGGAGTGGAACTACGGGGATTACGAAGGCCGCACCACAGCCGAGATCCGTCAGAAGATTCCGTCATGGTCCTTGTGGAACGACGGCGTTTCCGGAGGCGAGACGATCGAACAGGTGTCGGCGCGGGCGGGCGCTGTGCTTGCGAGAGCCGCGCGAGCCGCCGGCGACGTGGCACTGTTCGGGCATGGGCATATTTTGCGGATCTTAACGGCGCGTTGGCTCGGTCTACCGCCTCGCGACGGCCGGTTGTTCGCGCTCGGAACTGCTTCCGTGAGCACACTCGGCTACGAGCGTGAGATCCCGGTGATCATGCGTTGGAACCTGGCGTGCTAAGTGCGTGGTACGCCTGCTCCGCCAGGACCAGGGCGCCCAGCACTCCAGCGCGGAAGCCCAGTTGGGGCGGAACGATTTCGCCAGCTCGAACATACCCGTTCAGTAGAACTGCGAGTTCCGCACGGATCCGCTCGAACAGAGTTGCCTGCCGCATCACACCACCTCCCAATAAAATGCGCTGGGGCGAGAACGCGAGCGCCAGACTGGCTAGGCCGAGCGCGAGATAGCGCGCCTCCAAAATCCAGCCTTCGTGATTCGCCGGCAAAGACTCGGCCGGCGCTCCCCAGCGCGCCTGCAACGCCGGACCCGACGCCAGTCCCTCCAGACAGTCGCCGTGATACGTGCAACACCCGGGGTAAGGATCCCGTGTCCAATCGTGCGGAATCCGAAGGTGGCCCATTTCGGGATGGACCAGCCCGTGAACGAGCTTGTCGCTTGCGACCGCAGCGCCTCCGATTCCGGTGCCGACGGTCAGGTAGAGGAAATCCGTCAGCCCCCGCCCGGCGCCCCAGCGCGCTTCTGCCAGAGCCGCCGCGTTGACGTCGGTGTCAAAACCTACTGGAACGCGCAGGCCGGCACGGATGGCCCCCGCAATATCGAAGTCACGCCACCCGGATTTGGGTGTGGAAGTGATGCGGCCGAAGCCGGACGAAGCGGGATCGCGGTCGACGGGGCCGAAGGAGCCGATCCCCACCGCTTCCATGCTGCCTTGCTGGTGGAAAAACTGAATCACCGCGGCCATGGTGGCCTCGGGCATTGAGGTAGGGAAAGAAGCGAGCGTTAGGTCGTCCGGCCCGGTTCCGGTGCCACAGACAAATTTGGTTCCGCCCGCTTCTAAGGCGCCGAACATAATCTCTGCGCCTGTGCGCC
This sequence comes from Acidobacteriota bacterium, assembly GCA_028876805.1. Classification (GTDB taxonomy): domain Bacteria; phylum Acidobacteriota; class Terriglobia; order Bryobacterales; family Bryobacteraceae; genus PSRJ01. The sequence goes on from JAGWQP010000260.1 coordinate 3,189, forward strand.
GCTCGCTCTCCCAACCGAGTACTAACGGCCGGCGGCAGCGACACCCTTGACCATGTTCGAAAAAGCTTGATACGCTTCCGCGGGCATTCGCTTAATCGCGGCGTTGCCGACGATCTCCAGGTTCTTCAGGTAATTTGGATTTTTATTGTTGGCCCGGACCTGGGGCACCGTATCCTTCACCTTCTCCCAGACAAACAGCAGCTCTCCATTGGTTTGCAGGAACAGGTCCTCGTTGAGAACGCCAGAGGTCACAAAGGCGGCAGCCATGTCCCAGTAGCTCGTTACCATTCGCAGATACGCGTTCTCCTGACTGCCCATGGGGGGCATGTCGGCGGGCGTCTGGGCCGAAAAAGTGGCGAACCATTGACGGGCTTTCCGCATGGTCTCCTCCCGCCTTAACTCGTACAGTTTCAAACACAGATTTGCATCGTCGTAAGTTGCTTGAGTTGCCATATAGGGTGATTATATCGGTGCACGGCGCTACAATGATTTCAGATTCGGTCATCGGATTATGACGAAGACGTTGGCCGAACAACTCGAACAAAGGCTCCGGGAAGCGGATTTCTGGCGGCCGCTCGACCGCGGCCGCGTCGAATGTTTCGCCGGGGGCCGTCGCTGCCCCACTTGGCCGCGATTTGCCGGCGTTTGCAAGGTCCCGTACAACCGGGGCCGGGTGGGCCAGGTCGGGCAAAACACCCCTCTGCGCCATGTCCATGCCGGCAACGCTCGAGGCCGTACTCGCGACCGGGAAAACACCTTTGGTCCCGGTTGTCGCCCGCCGGTGAGTGAACGGCGCGGCTTTCGCGAGCAGCGTAATCGAGTCCCCGCCCAAGGTAAGTGCCCGGATTGCGGCGAGGCTTCTGGTGTCTGGGGCATGACGGGCCGCAATCGTGACGAGACAGCGGATTGGTTGCACATCCGTTGTGGGTGACTTTCATGTCCGCGGTGCATTGTTCGCCGTTCATCGGGACGTGGTATCCGGCTGAGGCCGTCGAGCTGGACCGGCTGCTCGAGGAGAGGTTCAGAATCTCCTGCTGCCGGCTGGGACCTTTTCTGCTGCGAGATGGACTCGGGTTCGTGGTCCCGCATGCGGGGCCGGAGTATTCCGGCGCTGTGGCAGCGTCCGTCTATCGTTCGTTGCGCCTGCAAAGGCCGGAGCGGCTCGTATTGCTGGCGTTTCCCCACCACGGCGATCTTCGGGGTGTGGCGGTTCCCGACGTCCGGGCAATCTCGACGCCCCTCGGTTCAGTGACGATCGACGGTTTTCTCTCCACGCGATTTCCGCGCGTCGCCGAAGCGCTCGTCTGCGATCATTCCTTCGAGATCCAATTGCCGTTCTTGCAGAAAGCGGCACCCGGCGTTCGTCTTTGCCCGCTCTATGTCGGGTACATGAACGACGGCGAGCGCCGCGCGTTGGAGGCACTACTGGCGGCGGAGTGGCGTCCGGGCACGGTCTTGATCGCGTCCTCGGACTTCACGCACTATGGTCGCAGCTTCGGTTACGTGCCGTTCCCGAGCGACAGTCGGGTCGCGGATCGGCTGCGTGGGTTGGATTTCGAGTGTATGGAAGCCGCTGGCAGCTTGGATGCTTCCTTGTTTCTGAAGACCTTGGCCGCGACTGGCGCCACGGTTTGTGGGTCGGCGCCTATCTCGCTGATGCTGGGCGCCTTACGTCTCATCTGTCCGGAAGGCGTTTTTCAGGCCACGCTGGACTACCAGACGTCCGGGGAGCTCACTGGCGACTTCCGGCACAGTGTGAGCTACGCCGCTCTGGGCTACTACCGGAGTTCCTCTTTTGAGCTGGGATTCGACGACCGGGCCGCACTCCTGGCGAGTGCCGAAGAAACGCTCGACCGCTTCCGCGAGACCGGCCGTCGCGAGCCGGTCGAGGCGCGCGGCAGTGACGCCCTCCAATCGCGGCGCGGTGTCTTCGTCAGCCTGCATCGTGGCGACCAATTGTTGGGTTGCATGGGACATTGTCCTGGCCGGGAACCTCTGGCCGAAGCGGTCCCGGATCTAGCGCTTTCCGCTGCGCTCGAAGACCCTCGATTTTCTCCGGGCGACGCGCTCGCCAGCCCGTTCGAGGTCGAGATCTCCGTGCTGACGCCGCTTCGCCGGATCGTTCACCCGGAAGACTTTCAGGTGGGCCGTCACGGCGGTTTCCTCAAGTTACCTCCGTGGAGCGGCTTGTTGCTTCCGCAAGTAGCGCCCCACCATAGCTGGACGGCCACAGACTTCCTTCGTGCACTGGCCGAAAAATGCGGCCTCGCGCCCGAAGCTTATCAGGACCCGGCGGCGCGGCTTTACGTCTTCGAAGCACAGGTCTTTTCGCGGGCCAAACCCTGAACTCAATTTCTCACCCGTCGCGGACCGCGATCCCTGCCGGTCCGAATGGAGGAGGCTGAAACCGTGGTTGACCACGAATCCTCTTTTTTATGTTGTGTGCTTCCGACGTCGCCGGCAACAGCAAGCGAAGACGACGCGACCCTGAGAGGAATCACCGGGGATCGGGTACGTGGGGGGCGGTGTAGGCTTTCGTGAGGGCCTCCTGGTATTCGCCGAACAACGCTTTGATCCCGTCGAACTCGCGTTTCACCGCGCCGCGGTAGTTCGGGTGAGTGGCGAAATCGTAGAGCAGCGCGGTCATGGCCTGGGCATCGACGACGAATCCCTGGTGACCCGTTGCCGAAAGGGCATCGGCTTCCATTTCGTAGGTGTGGTTAGGGGCATTAGATGTGTAGGCCGCGAATCCCAGTCCTGGAATGGCGCTCGAGACACTGCCGGTCTCTTCATAGCCCTGCGGCTTGCCTGGCGTCTCCGCGACATGCGTCGCGCCGAACCGCTTCATGTGAGCAAATCCGACTTCGGCCAGCGTGGCCTCGGAGATTCCGTCGCGGAGCCTGCCGTAGTTATCGATCTTCACCTTGGTGCCGGTGGCGAGCGCAGCGGCGCGGGCGGCGTTGTCCACGGCCTCGCGCACCTCCGCCAGGTAGATGGCGTCAGGGTAGCGGATGTAGAAATCGGCCTGCGTGCGGTCGGGCACGACGTTGGGCGCGGCGCCGCCTTCGGTGATCACACCCTGAATGCGCGCCTCCGGCCGCATCGTCGTGCGAGCGGCGTCGATGTTGTTAAACAGGTGGATTACTCCTTCCAAAGCGTTGCGGCCGGCCCATGGTGTCATCTGGTGCGCCGGCGCGCCCGAGAAAGTGTACTTGACACCATCGATGTTGAGGCAGCAGGTGCCGAACCCGGGAGCTGGGCGGTTCGTAGAATTGACGGCGTGGCTGCGGACGATCACATCCGTGCTGCTGAAGACGCCGGCGTTGAACATCTCCGTTTTGGCGACCGGCGGCATCATTTCCTCACCGGGGCATCCGAAGACGACCACGCTGCCTGGGGAATGCGTACGTTCCAGCCACTCGGCCATGGCGACGGCTGCCGCGATGCCAATGGGGCCTTGCATGCTGTGCTGGTCGCCGTGGAAAGCGCCCTTGGTGCCGCGCAGAGCGTCGTATTCAACGATGATGCCGAGACTCGGCGCGCCGCGATTGCCGTTGAAGCGTGCCACGAAAGCGGTAGGGAGGTTGGCCACCCCGACAGTCACATCAAAATTGTGGCGTCTGAGGTAATCCACCAGGATGCCCACGGAGCGTTTTTCTTCGAAGCCGATTTCCGGGTGCCGAGTTATGTCGTCACCCACCGCGAGTAATTCTGAATCCATAAGCTGCCGGGCACGCGCGGTGACCTGGTCGCGGGCCGGGTCGGCAGCGCTTAGGCGGGAGACCCAGCCGGGGACGTCAAGGGATTTTTCGAGCGCCGCCATTTTCTTCAGGACGTCGCTGGCGGCGTCGCGTTCCGTCGCGGTCTCTTGGGCGAAGGAGTAGACAGCGAAAATAGGGATCAAAAAAGCCAGTCTCACTACCGCGATCTTAGCTCAATCTGTTGACGATCATCGCGCGAGACGCGTTTGATAGTCGATCTGCAGCAGCAGGGCGGTGCTGGTAGGCCCGCCGGGAAGGAATATCTGACCTTCGGCGCAGCCGGCGGCAGCGGCCTGATGGCTGGCCGAGGCACTCCAGACCGGATCGTCACATATGGGACGAAAACTGAACAATCAGGAAACTGCTACGGTTCCCTATGAAGGGCGCCGGCCGGGAGCGCTCGGCTGGCATCGCGGGTGATCGACCATGACGCCAGTAAAAGCTTGCTCCTATCAACCGATCCCGACCGTACGTCCTTCGCGATTGAAAAAGGGGCTGGAACCCCGTGAATCGGATCCGCGCTTCGATCGGCAGATTGCCTATCCGAGGCGCGTCGGAAACGGTTCGGCGATGCGAATGCGCCTTAATTTAAGGCACCCGTTAGCTCCCCAACGAAGTCGGGAATCTCAAGTCCATCGTCGGAGTTCGAGTCCCTTAGCGAACGGCTACGGCCCCGAGCGAGTATTCGGCAAGATCGATCCAACAACCGTTCAGGGTGTTCTGGACAAGCACGACGCGCTCCACCCGGAACCGCCGTGGGCCACGGTACTCGTGCCAACGGCGGACCGCAGTCGCGCGGGTGGCTTCGACATCCTGGTGCGCAATCTCCTGCGCCAGCGTGAGGTGAGGATGATAGGAAAACGGTTCACGGAATTCGAGTGCGCCTTGGCACATGGCGTTGTGCAGGGATCGCAGCTCGGAGGCGCCCGAGCCGAGCTCGAGGTAGATCACATCGGTCACGGGAAAGACCTTAACCTCCAGCAGTTCGATCTCGAACGGCGTGGCGAGGTCGGTAAGGGCGCGGACTTCGCGGGAGGCCACCGACCAGTCGACCATCAAGGGGCGGGGCGGCAGAATGCTGACGTGGGCACGGGGATTATCGTGAGGGACCAGTTCCCGGCGCAGATCATCCAGAAAGCGCCCCAGGGGATCGGGAACGTAACTTACTAAAGCAAAGAGGTTTAGGCGCTCTCGGAGGGGAGGGCCGAGGGGCACCCCGTTCGGGTCAACATTCATGCTCTCTCTATGGTAACCATTTTGTGGGAAATTGCACGCTCCTCCCTCCGAGCACCGGGTTTCTAGCTGTTACCCTCAAGACAAGATGCCGAACCCCGACGACGCCAATCCCCTGATTGGCCCTCAATTCCGTATTCCCTTCGACCGCATCCACGCCACACACGTGAGACCGGCGATCGCTAAGCTGCTGGCTGACGGTCGC
>JAGWQP010000261.1 GCA_028876805.1 Acidobacteriota bacterium
ATTGCGCTTGGGGAACAGGTGCCGAAGACCGAGAGCTGCATGACGACCGAGTGGGAAACCCTATCCTCTCCGGAGGGTCACGGAAGCTTCCAGGGCCGCCTGGTGCGTCCCACGCATGCCGCCCAAGCCTCTACGAAGGCGCCGATCCCACGGCTGCCCCAACCGCACCACCGCTTCCGATGGGAAAGCCGCGGTTAACCTGACCCGGCAGTGCGCGCTTGCCTTTCTTCAGCCGCTGCTGGACGCGGCGTCCGCTTTCACTTCAACGTAACCGGCACCGACGCAACGTGATTTTCCCACTCCAGCTGGAGCCGGATTTTGTTGCCGCCCAGATCCGTCAGCGAATACTTCAACCTTTCCACGGGGGCCGGCGGTTTGCTCATCGCCATCTTGACTCGCCCCAAATCCTGTGACCGGTCATAGCTCAGTCCCCACTGCCCGGTCTCTTTGTTGATGATCAGTTCCCACGCATCGGGGTTTTGGATCCAGCAGTAAATGGTGTAATCACCCTTCGGTATCCCAAGCCCGCCGATGTCAAGATCCGCATCCGTGTGAAACGCGGTCGCCGAATTCGCGCCCGCGCGCCAGGCGGGATAGGTCGGATCCCGTGATAGGAGTCCTCCGGAGCCAAAGATCCTGCGTCCGCGCACGGAAGGCGCCGAGTACTGAATCGTAAGGCGCTTGCCCCCGACCACAACCGAGGCCTGGGCGGGCGGACTGACCTGGGCACTAATCGAATTCACCACCAGGCCCAACCACCAACCGCAGCGGAGGGCTTGTCGTATTCCAGTCTTCATCGGGAGTTCTTGAACAATCTTAAACCTGTGGCCGGATCATCTGAAAGCGATCGCGCGTTCGCGTGTATTCGTTCGCTCCCATGCGTCCGACCGCCCGCAGCTTTTCCGGATCGATGCGCAGATTGGTGACAATGGCAGCGTCCAGGTGGAAACGCAACACCTCACCAATCACCAGGCTCCCGCCCATCGGCCGTGTGCTGAGATCCAGAATCTGCAGCACACGGCATTCCATGTTGATCCTTGATTCCAGCACGCGTGGCGCCCGCACCAGGTCGCTGGCGACCGGCGTCAGCCCGGAGATCTCGAATTCGCTCACACCCCCGGGGTATTCGCCCGAGCAGAGATTCATCTTCTCCGCAATCTCTTCGCTCACGATATTGACCACGAATTCCCCGGTTGCCCGCACATTGGCGAGCGTGTCCTTGGGCGGCACGCGGTGCCCGGTGGCAAACGTGATCAGCGGAGGTTCGCTGCATACGGCGTTGAAGAAACTGAACGGCGCCAGATTGTACGCGCCGTTCGATGAAATCGTCGACACGAACGCAATCGGGCGCGGCACGATGCAACCGATCAGCAACCTATAATTGTGAGTGGCCGACGTCGACGGGTCGACCACGAGGGTTTCGCTGTTCATACGAACCCGTTATTGTACGCGGTTTGCGTGTGGAGTGATGGAGGGAAGAAGCGCTTCCGGGTTCCGCCCTCGTTGGGCCAGGCGGCTGGCTCAACTTGCTGCGTCCATCGGGCTGTGGTTGGGCGCACTGTTTGGCGGCGCCGGCCGCTTCGACTGGCCGCGTGGCTGGATCTACGCGGCAGCGTATCTGACCATGCTGGTTGTCTCGGCCGCGGTGATCTGGCTCACCAACCCCGGTCTGTTTGAGGCGCGCGCGCGCCTGCGGCACCGGGATACTAAGGGCTTTGATAAGGTCTTCTTGGCCGTCTTTCTCCCACTGAACTATATCCTGCCCGCGGCCGCCGGCCTGGACAACGCGCGGTTCGGCTGGTGGCCAATCTCGTTTGTCGCCGTCTATCCCGGTCTGCTCCTGTTCGCTGTCGCCATGGTCCTGCTAGCGTGGGCGATGGCTGTCAACCCCTTCGCGGAGACGACTGTCCGGATCCAGACCGAACGTGGCCACACCGTGGTTAGCTCGGGCCCCTACCGCCTCGTCCGGCATCCGATGTATGCCGGCGCGATCCTCATGTTTCTGGGGACTCCCCTCATCCTAGGCTCGATGTTGGCGTTGCTGCTCGCGATCGGAGTCGCGCTCCTCTTCGTCGGGCGTACCGCGCTGGAGGATCGCACGCTGCGGCGGGAGCTTCTGGGTTATGAGGCATACGCCACGTGCACCCGCTACCGCCTGCTTCCTGGAGTGTGGTGAGGCTCGCCGTCGAGCGGCTCGGCACCGGCGCCTGGCATCGCCTCAAACCCCGAACATGTCCTCACCGGTAGCTGCGGATATTTCGCATATGCCGGATCATTGAAGGACCGCCGACATTGGTAAAATGTGCTTCCGCGATCCGATCGGATCACGCGCGCCTGCCTACAGTGGGCGCACAGGCCCACCACATTCGATTGCGCGCTCTCTGCCGCCCTCGGATCCATCGCTTTCATTCTGGCACCTCGGCCGGCCCGGTTGACACTGGGATGACAGAAAGCACGATCTGAGCAAGCTGAAGCTGGGTTTTTAGGCGGTCGTTTTTGCGCGAATGACTTTCTTCAGGCCCAGCTCGTTGGAGGAGCCTGGCCCCTGGCGGTTCAGCGGAGTGTCAATGGTTCTTGGTCTCGAGGGTCAAGCACGGCCAAGGTCGGGCGTGTTCGGCGCTTGGCTGGCTCCGATTCTGCGGCCGAACCCGGCTGAAGTTGGAGAAGCCGCACCGAGGCAACGATTTCTCTGTTCTCGCACGAGTCGCTCTTGCTGGGTGGCGGAGCTTTGATGTGACCCCAGGTATGAGTGCCGTCTGACGGCCCCTATTCCACAATAGCCTGCATCACAGCGTTCTCGAAATCGCGGTCCAACTCGCGATCCGGGTTGTTGGTTTGGATCATGAGGATGCCTACCACTTTCTCCTTCGGATCCACCCAAAAGTGGGTGCCAAAGGCGCCATCCCAGCCGAAGCTGCCTTCGGACACTCGATAGTTCGCCGCGATTGGGTCATTGACGACCTGCACGCTGAGCCCGAAGCTTCTCCCCTTGGGCCGGCCAGGAAGGGTATCCGGCGCGTGCACGGAGGCCATCAACTCCACCGTCTTGGGACTCAGCAGACGCTTGCCGTTCCACTCGCCGCGGTTCACCAGCATCTCACCGAATTGCAGATAGTCTTCGGCGTCGGTCATCAACCCGCCCGCCCCGGAGAAGTAGGTGGTGTTCGTCAGCCGGTTCTGCATATCCACCTTTTCCAGCGTGTTCTTGTCCCGGTGGTAGGTGGTTGCGATGCGAGGTAGACGGTCCTCCGCCGGGTGAAAGAAAATCTCTTTCATGCCGAGCGGCTCAAATATCCGCTTTTGTAGAAACTGGTCAAAACTCTGGCCGGAGACGATCTCGACAATGCGGCCGAGCGTGTCGAATCCGGCGCTCGGGCTGTAGCTCCATCGCGTTCCAGGCTGGAAGTCAAGCGGCACGGCGCCGAGGCGGGGAATATAGTCGGCCAGGCTCTCACCCGGTTTCCGCGCGATTTTTTCCGCCTCCATACGGCTCACCGGCCCGCCGCTTACCAAACCGGACGTGTGCGTGAGGAGGTCGCGGATGGTAATTTCGCGCGCCGCCGGCACGGTGTAAAACTGGCGCTCGTCCGGAGCTGCGGCCCCGCCGCGGCCGGCACGTTCTTCCACCACCGCGACTTTGAGCCCTCGAAACTCAGGAATAAACCTCGACACCGGGTCGGTCAGCCTCAACTTGCCCTCTTCCATCAGCATCAGGATGGCGACTCCGGTGATGGGCTTCGACATCGAAGCAATCCAGAAGAGGCCGTCCTTGGGCATGGGCTTTTTGGATTCCAGATCCAGAACACCCTGTGCTTCGAGGTGCGCGACCCGGCTCTTGCGCGCTACCAGGGTGACAGCGCCCGCAAGGTCGTGTCCGTCGATGTGACGTTGAATCACCTCATGGATCCGCGCCAGACGTTCCGAGGAGAAGCCAACGTCTTCGGGTTTAGCGGTGGGAACCGACGCGGCAGCCAAACGGGGAGCACTTAGCAACACCACGAGCAGAGCTTGCGCCGCGGTTTTCGTCACGAATCGAACGTCCATACGGTATGCCTCCTGGTGGGCCGAATTGGCCACATCGTATATCAGAGAAGGGTCAACGGCAAGCCCGCCCGGCTAGTGGATGTGGCCTTCGGTCAGATCCTTGTTGTTCTCTTCGCAGGAGTATTCGAGGATTTCCCAATCCGGCCGGAGCGTGAAGACACGCGTGTTTTTCCACGGTTTCATATATGTCTTCGGGTCTTCAATCGTGATTTCGTAGGCGATGTGCTTGTCGTCGGTGCGGGTGTAGCGCTCCGTCACATGCAGTTGATCGCTGTGGGGGTGGCCGACCGTGTCCAGATTGGTTCTTTCGTTGAAAGCCGTTGTGTCCACAACCAGCGTGTCGCCGTCCCAGCCGCCGGCGGAATTCCCCATCCAGGTTGGATTCGTGTCCTTGGGATGGCCACGCCCGTCGGTAGGAATCACGTGAAACACGTTCCAAGCTTCATAAAGAACGGCCATTCTCTTTGTTGTTTGAAAGATCTCGATGGGGAAAGGCGAGTTCATCGAGCGCGTCAGGCCTTGCGGCAGGCAGTGCCCGGTGTAGTCGAACTTGGTGACGTCGTAATTCTTGAAGGTCTGGGCTCCCCAAGGCGTGAAGGGCAGCGTCCCCGGTCCTTCTTGGTCCTTGCCGCTCCGCGCCATGTCCGGAACATAGGGTCGCTCCCAGACCCCGTTAAGGTCCGGCTTGCCATTCGGCAGGCGCGGGATTTCGGCGACCAGCAGGACGCTTCCCGGCAACAGGAACAAGCTCCAAAGTTTTCTCACGCCTCGCGTCTCCTTGTTTTGTCGTGTATACTCCCGAGACTTCTCCAGTGTCAATTCTCGCGGCGCTACAATAGCTGGAACGATTATGCCAAAGCTGCGGCTCTCTCTGGCCTGCTCGAATTATGACCGCACGCGCGCCCTCCTGGAGGAACGCGTCCCAATCGACGGCGTTGAGTTGACCTATTTGAACCTCTCAGTCGAAGAGACCTTTTTCCGTATGTTGCGCCACCGCGAGTTCGACGTGGCGGAAATGTCTCTTTCTTCTTACACGCTCTCTTTGTTCCGGGACAACCCGCCGTTCATTGCGATCCCGATTTTTCCGTCGCGTTTCTTCCGCCACTCTTGTATTTATGTTCATGCCGGCAGCGGCATCTGTGAGCCGAAAGACCTAATCGGCAAGCGCATCGGCAACCCCGAATATCAGATGACGGCCCCGGTGTGGATTCGCGGGATATTGAGCGACGAGTTCGGAGTGCCAGTGAGCGGCGCCATGTACTTGAGCGGAGGCGAGGAGGAACCCGGGCGTCCGGAAAAACTGGCGTTATCGCTGCCGCCGATATTCCGCGTCGAAGCCATCCCGGCGACCAAGACGCTTTCGCAAATGATCGCGTCCGGCGAAATCGACGCGCTCTACACAGCTCGCGCGCCATCCACGTTTACCAACGGCTCTGGCCCGGTGCGGCGGCTCTTCGCCAACTACGCAGAGGTGGAGCATGCCTACTACCAGAAGACCCGCATCTTCCCCATCATGCACACCGTGGTCATTCGCCGCGACGTCTACGAAAAACACCCGTGGGTGGCTCAGTCCTTATTCAAAGCATTTCTCGCGGCGCAACGGGAGGTATACAAAGACTTGCATGACTCGGCCGCGCTGAAGCTGATGCTGCCCTGGCTACTTTGGCACACCGAGGAAACGGAAAAAGTGATGGGCCGGGATTTCTGGCCGTACGGGCTAGAACAGAACGAACACACGCTGAGCACGTTTCTGCGATATTCCTACGAACAAGGCCTCTCCAAGCGTCAGTTGACGCCACGGGAGATCTTCGCGCCCGAGTCGCTCGAGTCTTTCAAAGTTTGACAGGCGATGGAGCGCGCGCAACGGTGTTGGGTGCTGGAACGGGGCGATATCGACACCATCATTGCCCACCTTGGTTTCAATCTGGCCCAGACGGTCATCCCAGTGTTTCTGTTGCTGAGTGTGGGAATTCCGGCAGCCTTCAGTGTGGCGCACCTGCTGCCGGGTTATGCTTTGGGCTTTCTGGTGGGCTCGCTCGGCATGGTGCGGCTGGCGGTCGGCCTGTCGCGCAGGGAAGGGCGCCAAAACGTCACGGCTCACGTCTACGGCAACAATGTGCCAGCCATTCTTTCTTACACGCTGTCCATCCTGCTGCCGGTCTACCTAGAAAGCCACGATGCGAATCGGGCCTGGGAAGTTGGTGCCGCGGCGGTGACCTGGACAGGGATCCTTAAGCTCGCGGCGGCACCGTTTGCAGAAGGCTTTCGTCGATTCATTCCGGCGCCGGCGGCGATGACCGTCTTTGGCGCGGCCATGTACAGCTACCTGGCGTTGGTTTTGCTCCAGCGGGTGTTTGATCACCCGCTCGTCGGCTTGGTGGCGCTGGCCATCGTTCTCACGAGTGTTCTGGCCAGTGTCCCGATCACGCGCTTGCGCATTCCTCCGTTCCTCGTCGCTTGGATCGTGCCCTTGCTGGTGGGCCTGGCCGCCAGTTACGTGCGCCCGATCTGGCAGGGACTGGCACCGGCGCCTCCGTTCGCGATCACGCCCGAGCCTCTTCACGCGATGGCATTGGCGGTTCCATATCTTTCTGTGATTGCGCCTATGGCGATTTATCACGTCCTGCAGGACATGGCTTCGGTGGCGGGTGCCACCGCGGCTGGTGACAACTACGATGTGCGGGGCGTTGTCGCCTGCGATGGCCTCGGCACGCTGGTGTGCGGCCTGGCAGGGAGCGTGATTGCGCCCGTCGTCTATGCCATGCTCCCGCCGTACAAAGCGATGGGCGCGCGCATCGGTTTCGCCCTCTGGACGCCGCTCCTTTACCTGGCGGTGACGGTGAGCGGTCTGACAATCTTTATCGCCCAATTGTTTCCCTGGCCGATTCTGGCGGCGATGATCGCTTACGTTTCGATCGGTGTGGGAATGGCAACATTGCGGCGAGTTGACGCCAAGTACCTGAGCGTGGTGTTGCTGGGGTTTGTTCTGCCGGCAGGCGCGGTGGTGGCCGCGGCATTGAACTCGGCCTTGCCGGCGCTCCAGCTTTCAGCGGCCGATCCGGGTGTGCAGGCGGCGTTGAACCGTTCGGTCTATTGGTCGTCGATCGAGGGCTTAGGGAACGGATTTCTCTTCCTGGTGCTGGTGGTGGCGGCCGTCGTCACCGAGGCGATCGACCGGAGGTTTGGGCGCGCCGCCTTATGGTGCGCTCTCGCCGCTGGATTCTCCTGGTTGGGACTGATGCACTCCACCCTCATGCGCTGGGCGGCGCAGCCGATGTACGCAGCCGGATGGCTGGCCGCCGCCGCGATTGTTGGGTCGGCACGCTGGTGGGGCAGGGTCTGAACCTGCCCGGTCCGTCACTTCACTTCCGCGGGTGTTGACGTGGCTGGCCCTTGGCCTACGATCTCCAGGACGCACTCCTCGTCCTTGGCGCCGTCGTAGTGGACTTGCTTGCCAAAGTGCGTGACGAACGTGCCGGCCTTCATGGGCACAGTGCTGTCCGGATCATACTTGGTGCCGGTGCCGACCCACCAGGTTCCCGACAGGACCGTGATGAACCGGTCATTCGGGTGGAAGTGCGGGCGGCTCATGTGGTGCGGGTGCCACTTGTTCAGGTAGATGTAGAGTCCCGGCTTTGCTGGATCGCCTACGAGCTTGGCTGAGGCCGCGCCGCCGTTGCCTTCGACCCATTGGATCTGATTGGGCAGCTGAAATGAGAGCGCCGCAGGGTTGAGATCGCCGATGGCGATCGATCCGAACGACAAGAATAACGCCACCCCCAGGGTGGCCGGCAAGTAGCGCCGCAGCGCCGACAAAATGGACATTCTCCCCTCCTTGGACAATAGATATCCTATATCATTAAATCCTGACGTAAATGCCCCGGAGTCTGAAGATGGCAAAATGCCGAGTTTTTGTACCGTGGTCGCTCCTCATCGCGGCGCTCGCCCTCCCCTCGGCGGCGCAGCCGCACAAGCCGCAGCCGCCGAAGACCCTGCGGCTCTACGTGTTCGATTGCGGCATGCTCGACAACGCCGACATCTCCCGCTACGCGCTCACGCGCGAGGAAATCAGCACTCACCTGATGTCGGTTCCGGCGTTCTTGATCGTGCATCCCAAAGGGACGTTGATGTGGGATGTCGGCGCGGTTCCCGATGCCAACTTCAAGGCTGACGGCCTTCCCGGTACGCTGAACTATGCCACGTCCTTGAAGCCGCTCGTGGTGCAACTCCGCGAGGTGGGTTACACGCCGGCCGACGTCACATATCTGGCGCTCTCACATTTTCACTGGGACCACGTGGGCAACGCTAACGCCTTCGCGGGCTCCACGTGGCTGGTACGACAGAGGGAACGCGACATCATGTTTGCCGACGCGCCTTCCACGCGAACCATCTTCGCCAACTACAGCGCGCTCAAAACCAGCCGGACAGTAATCATCAGAGAAGATGAGTATGACGTGTTCGGCGATCGATCGGTGATCATCAAATCCGCCCCTGGCCATTCCCCGGACCACCAGGTCTTGTTCTTGAAATTGGCCAAAACGGGGCCGGTTCTGCTCAGCGGCGACCTCTGGCACTATCCGGAAGAACGCAAACTGAATCGGCTCCCGATCGCGGAATTCAACAAGGATCAGACCACTGCGTCGCGGCAACGCATCGATGAGTTCCTGAAGAAGACCGGTGCGCAGCTTTGGATCCAGCACGATTATCTGGCGACGATGAAGCTCAAAAAGGCGCCGGCCTTCTACGAGTAACGGTCGTGGACGATCGGGTAATGCTGTTTGATCTCCAGCCGACTTTGAAGGGCGAGCTGCTCACGCTCCGGCCCCTCCGGCCAGAAGATTTCCATGACCTTTACGCGGTAGCCGCAGATCCTCTCATTTGGGAGCAACACCCGCACCGAGACCGGCACCGGGAAGAGGTTTTCCGGCAATTTTTTCGCGAGGCCCTGGAGTCGGGTGGAGCGTTGATCGTCATCGATTCCGATGATGACCAGGTCATCGGGTCATCGCGATTCCACGCCTACGACCCGGAAAAAAGCGAGATCGAAATCGGTTGGACTTTCTTGGCCAGGTCCCGCTGGGGCGGCCTCTACAACCGTGAAATGAAACAGCTAATGCTGCGGCATGCCTTCCGATTCGTGAAGAAGGTCGTCTTTCTGGTTGGCCCTCAAAACCTGCGTTCCCAACGAGCGCTAGAAAAAATAGGAGCCGTTCGTGAGGGCTCCAGACTCGACGCGAGCGGGCGTGACAGTCTTGTCTACCAAATTACCGCCTCGGCCTAAAGAGCGCACGACCAAGGTGTGGGAGCGGGTGAGGCGCTGGCCGAGGCGTCATCCAGGTGGGCCTGGTCTTCGGTCGACCGGTTGACAGCCGGGCCGGAGGTATATACTGCATACGATTGGCAGAGGAGGGGAGCATGCAGAGTAAGCACGTGGGGTTTTTGATGCTACTGGGCCTCGGGCTGGCGGCGGGTTCCTGGTTGATCGCGGCCGGCGAGTCGCCAGCAGTGACCTACATTGGCCATGACAAAGTGGCGGAGTCGCTGGCCAAGGGAGGCAATCTGGTGACGGCTACCGACCTGATCGTTCTCGGTGCGCACCGTGCAGGAGCGGGACAGGTGGAAGTGCATGAAAAGGAGACCGACGTCATGTACGTCGTAGAGGGGGCGGCGACCATAGTGACCGGGGGAACAATGATTGGCGGCAAGGCCAGCGGTCCCGGACAACTTCGGGGCAACGAGATCCAAGGTGGCGCGACGCGACACCTGACGAAGGGCGATGTGGTGGTCATCCCGGCGGGGATCCCGCACTGGTTTAAGGAAGTTTCGCCGGCCATCAGCTATTACGTCGTGAAAGTTCTAAAACCCTAGCTGGGAACCCCACCCCGCACCTAATGAAATGGGTGTAAAATACGAGAGCTGTTTTGTGCTTTGTTTTACTTCCCGTAAGGGCTTGGGGGACTGAAAAAATGGAGAAACCAGCGCAAAATATTCAAGATAGTTTCTTAAACAACGCACGCAAGGATAAAACCGTATTGACGATCTACCTGATGAGCGGAGTTAAACTTTCGGGCCGCATCAAGAGCTTCGATAAATACTCTTTGGTACTCGAAACCAACAATCAGGAACAGCTGATCTTCAAACACGCGATTTCCACGGTGGTGACCCAGAAGGCGTTGCACACCTATGCCGGGAGTTCGCAGGCCTCGGCGCAGGCCAATTCCGCCGCCGCCGCTCCAGCGGCCGCAGTTCATCAAGACGCTTCGGAGGGTTAGCCGACGACGCTCCGCAGCCCCGTCCACGAACGGGCGATCCTGGTCGGCGTGGAGTGGAAGGCCCGTGGCGCTCGGGGTCCTCACAGCCTAGAGCGGGCCGAAGAATCACTGGATGAGTTGGGTGAACTCGCGGCCAGTGCGGGCGCTCAGATCGTCGGGCGTGTGTTTCAGTCCCGGGTGGCAGTCGAGGCGGCGACGCTGGTGGGACAAGGGAAAGTGGAGGAGATCGCGGCGGCGGTTCGCGCTGCCAACGTGGACACCGTTATCTTCGATCACGATCTGACGCCCACACAGCAGCGCAATCTGGAAAGAGTGATCGGTTCCAAGGTGATCGACCGGACGCAGTTGATCCTGGATATTTTCGCCTCACGCGCGCGGACGCGCGAAGGACGGCTGCAGGTGGAACTGGCGCAACTCAACTACCTGCTGCCGCGACTGACGGGACGGGGCGCCGAAATGTCGCGACTGGGCGGCGGCATCGGAACGCGAGGTCCCGGCGAAACCCAGCTCGAAAGGGACCGGCGCAGGATTGGGCGCCGCATCAAGAAGCTCGAAGACGAACTCGAAGGAGTGCGGGCGGGGCGGGCGCTGCATCGCCGCCGCCGGCGCGCGGTGCCACTGGCGACGTTAGCGCTCGCGGGCTACACCAATGTCGGTAAATCCACCCTTTTCAACCGATTAACGCGAGCCGGTGTGTTGGCCGACTCGCGAATGTTCGCCACGCTCGACCCCACGATTCGCCCCTTGGTGCTGCCTTCCCGCCGCCGTGTCCTCGTGAGCGATACAGTGGGATTTATTCGCAACCTTCCAACCACGCTGGTGAAGGCGTTTCGCGCCACCCTCGAAGAAGTGAAGGAAGCGGCGCTCATCTTGCACGTCGTGGATGTCGCCGCCCCGTCGGCGCCGGAACACGCCGCGCACGTGCGACGTGTGCTGGCGGAAATCGGAGCCGCCGAAATTCCGCAACTGTTGGTGCTGAACAAGCTCGACCGGCTGTCGGAGAAGGAGCGAGACTGCGAAGCCGTGCGGCGGCGGCTCCTTGCCTCGGAGGGATGCCTTTCGAGCGCGCAAGTCGTGGCCGTATCGGCGCTTACTGGTGCCGGCATTGAGCAGTTGCTAACACAGATCGATGAGATGCTACAGCTTGACCGGATCGTCCGGACAACGCTGCGGTTGCCGTTGAGTGACGCGATCACCCTGGCGCGGCTGTACGAATTTGGGCGAGTGGTCGCCGTTCGATACGGTCACCAGTACTGCGAGGTGGAAGTGGATATTCCGGAGTCAATACGCCGACAGTTTCTGGGCGCGAACTAAATCCAAAAAATTGTGGAAAATGCTGTGGGAAAAAAACGTCAGAATGTCTTTCAAATTGTGTAGACCAGTACACTTACGACGAATTGAAACAGGTTGCAGCGATCTCCCGAAGTGCTTGGAAGGGCTGACCTTAAGTAGTGATAACTCCCAGTACGGCTAGCGGTTGGGCAACCGGTTACAGAAAACGGAGGAAACCACGACGCTTTTCCACATTTCGCATCAGGGAGACACCGGAGCGGATGAGAGCGAACGCACCTTCGCTGCAAACCGGTTTGGTACACTTAGAATTCATTCGGCGGCGTAGCTCAGCTGGCTAGAGCGAGGGTCTCATAATCCCTAGGTCCGCGGTTCGAGTCCGCGCGCCGCCACCATTCTGCTCAACAACTTGCGAGTCATTCGCGGAGGGAGCAGAAACCTCAGTGGTTACAAGGGTGGTTACAAAACCATTCGCCACGGATTTAGCTAGATCCGCGTAGTAGGGCTGCATGCCGTTCCCGCCAAGATGGCTGTACCGTTCAGTAGTGACGATACTCTTGTGGCCTAAAAGCTCCTGAATCCGTCGAAGCGAAACACCCGAGATTGCGAGCCAGCTTGCGAACGTGTGCCGCAGCGAATGGAGCGTGATCCGGTCGCGACGTCTTGTCCCTTGGGCGTTTAGTCCTACATCAGTGAAGAGCCGGTTCATAGAATCGGCGACTTCACCCCACGGCGAACCATCCGGCCTGTGGAAAATGAAATCGCGTGCCACAGAATCGCCGTTACGCAGAGAGAAAGTGCGGGGCTTGCG
>JAGWQP010000262.1 GCA_028876805.1 Acidobacteriota bacterium
CTCAGACATTGTTTTCGGCCGGCTCGGCCAGTCCGTACCGGATCCTCGGAATATATGGGGCGCAGCACCCGAGGGAAACGCTCAGACATTTGTTTGGCCGGCCTCTCCCAGTCCGTACCGGATCCTCGGACCGGGGGGCGCTGAGCGATGAGCTCTTGAAACGTTTACGTACTTGGCGCCGAGCCACAGTACTCATAGCTCAAATTGCGCTACTTGGAGACGGCCGGGATTTGGATTGCGATCGATGCACCTCTTGGCGCGCAGCACCCGTGGGAAACGCTCAGACATTGTTTTCGGCCGGCTTCCCCAGTCCGTACCGGATCCTCGGACCGGGGGTGCTATTGTCGGTGACGACGTGCGGCATTCACCGAGCCTTCCGCTCCATGTTCTTCGGTGGGGGTAGCGGCGGCAACCAGGCGGAATCGAGCGGGCCGGAGGCGAGCGCATCGATGCGGGCCGCCATGACAAAATCGGACTCGTGAAGGCCGCCGATCTTGCGGGTGGTCAGCGATACCTCGCAGAAGCCAAACCCCAACACCAGCTCCGGGTGGTGCCAGGTTTCTTCTGCCAGCACGCTCACAGCGTTGGCGAACGCCAGCGCCCTGCGATAGTCCGGGAAACGGAAGCGCCGCGCGACTACCCGGCCCTCGTTGCGGAGCTCCCAATCGGGAACTTCCGCAAGATAGCTTGCGCATTCGCTCGGTGTTAGCGGGTTCACGCCGCCCCGGCAGGGCGTACAAGGGCGCTCCGCAAGCGCAATCACGTTACGGCTTCAAGCTCTAGCGATCTCGACCCGGTTGTCTGACTGACAACCCGCTCCACCCAGATTGCAGTGTGACGACGAGGTCGTCGCATTCACCGCAGAGCCGCTGCGGGTCAGGCCCGGCCAATAACCCAGATTGGCGACGGCCAATCCCTCCCAAACGTCAGTGCTCAATTCCGCTTTGCCTTCGAAGGAGCCACGGTCGTTGAACACCCGTATATAGTCGCCAGTCTTAATGTTGCGGGTGGCCGCATCATTCGGATGAACGACGACGGTCTGCTCGCCCTGGCGGCGCTGCTGCATCGCTTCGTTCGCGTATTGCGAGTTGAGGAAAGCATGGGGCTTGGGCGAAATCAGGCTGATCGGATAGCGTTTGTCCAGCGCCGGGTTGGAGACCTCTAGGGGCGGAATGTAGTTCGGCACGGGGTCGACCGGATCACCGGGCTGCATTTCGTCGTAGCCATTGCGCCAGACGGGCACGATGAAGTTGCCGTTTGCGGCGGCGCTCGCCTTGAACTCACACTTGCCTGACGGCGTCTTGAACTTGCCCTCAGCGTGAGGCGCCCGATCGCCGGGCGCACCGACATTGAGGCGCATCCAGCCAACTTCCTTGAGCTTCTCCAGCGTGATGCCCTGCAACGCTGGCGCATTCCAGTCATACATTTTCATGAGCAGCTCATCATCGCTCATCTTCCAGTAGTCGTCGTCGAACCCCATGGTCTCGGCCAGACGGCGGAACATCTCGATGTTGGGAACACATTCTCCCGGCTGGGAGATGGCCGGCTGGTTGAGCATGACGTACAGGTGGCCCCAAGTCACTGCGAGATCGTACTGCTCGGCCTGCAGCGTCGCGGGCAGGATGATGTCAGCGTAGCGTGCCGTATCAGTGATGAAGATCTCGCTCACCACCGTGAACAGATCCTCGCGCTTTAAACCCTGAATCAGCTTGTTGGCGTTCTGCTGCTGGGACACCGGGTTGGAGTTGTGAATAAACAGGGACATGAGAGGCGGATCGAGCCCCAGTTCGCCGGTGAGTGCAGCACCCAAGTCGAGCTCGTTGACGGTGCGCGTGCCGGGCTTGATCCAGTCGGGGCGCTGGATGAAGTCGAAATTGAACGGAAACTCCCAGATCGGCATTTCGACGGCGCCGCCGCCCACGTGTCGCCAAGCGCCCACTAGTGCCGGCAAGGAGCTGACGAGGCGGACGGCATCGCCGCCGCCCGGGCTGCGCTCGAGAGCCACGCCTTCCCGGATTGCCGAAGGCTGGATGGTTGCGTACTCGCGAGCGAGTTTGCGGATGTCCTCGGCTGGGATGCCAGTGATCGAGGCGACCCGTTCCGGCGGGTACTGCTCTGCGCGGGCTTTGAGCTCATCATAGCCCAGCGTGTATTTCTCGACGTAGTCGTGATCCACCAGGTCTTCGGCGATGATCACGTCCATCATGCCCAGCGCCAGGGCTCCGTCTGTCCCCGGCCGGATCTGGATAAACCAGTCGGCCTGCTTAGCGGTTCGGGTACGGATGGGGTCGATCACCACAATCTTGGCGCCTTTCTTCCTCGCCTCGAGGATGAAGGGCCAAGCGTGCAGGTTGGTACTCAGCATGTTCATCGCCCAGACGATGATGTATTTCGAGTAAGCGAGGCTTTCGACGTCGAGCCCACCTGTCGGGCCCACAGTCATGATCCAGGCGGTGGAGGAGCCGGACTCGCAGTAACATTTCTCGCCGATGGTCGCGCCCAGGCGATTGAAGAAGGCATCGCCGCTGGTGAGCCCATTAAGCGTGCCTTGGTTCCCCAGGTAGCAGTGATTCATGATCGCCTGCGAACCGTACTGGTCGATGATCTGCGTCCAACGCTTCTTGATCTCTGCGAGCGCCTCGTCGTAGGTGATGCGCTGAAACTGGCCGCTGCCCTTGGGGCCGACCCGTTTCATTGCGTACAGGAGGCGGTCGGGGTTGTAGTGATGCTCGGCGTAGTCCTTGAGCTTCACGCACAGGCCGCCTCGCGTCATGGGGTGGTCCGGATCGCCGGTGACCTCTACCAATTTGCCGTCTTCGACGTGGTAAAGGAACGCGCAAGTATCCGGACAATCTTGGGGGCAAGCACCTCGGACAACACGGGTTTCGCTGATGTGGACGGACATTGAAGCTCTCCCATTTGGATCAAGCGCTTCTGGCCGCCGGGCAAAGCACTCCCATTTGGAGCAATCGCTTCTGGCCGCTGGGCGAGCCAACAGCCAAAGTCGATACTTCGCCTTTGCTTTTGGCAAGCTCATTTGTTGAGCAGAAGGAACCGGCGGTTCGGCGGAGGGCGTCAACGAAACGCGGTGTTAACGAAACGCGGCCGGGAAACGCTCAGATATTGTTTTCCGAAAACCCAGAAGCCGAGATCGTACTGCCTACATCGAAATATTCACTTTCCAGGCTCGCCCACCTTCTCTACGGCGCCGCCGCTGTCGACCCAGTCCTTGAAGCCGCCGAGATTGTAGACGCGGTCATAGCCCATGTCCTTGAGAGTCTTGCCGCTGAGCGCCGCGCGCCCGCCGGTTTCGGGGGTAAAGCGGACATGCACTGCCCCCACTCCCGGCCCTCCGGTGTGCTACTTTAAGCCGCTACCATGTGTTCCGGCCGCAACTATGGCCGTCCCGAAACGGGCCTGGCAGCGTGCATCGGCGGCGAGGAGCAAGTTATGCCACGGAGTAACCCATCCGGGGGCCCGTGGGGGTCAGGACCGCGGGGACCGCTCGCCGACTTCGAAGAATTTCTGCACCGCAGCCAGGACCGGCTGGGCGGACTGATGC
>JAGWQP010000263.1 GCA_028876805.1 Acidobacteriota bacterium
CCACCAGACGCTCGTGCCCTTGGGCTGGCCGATAATTTCCGGTTGGTGAAAGACGGATAGCGACAGCACCCAGCCCGAGTCCTTCAACGTCACGAGCCCGCCTAGTCCCGCCTCGCTTCCGGTCAACACGGCGATTTGATTGACGAATTCGGGCCCTGTGTCGGTGACCGTGAACGTTACCCACAGCGAGTCGGGTATCCGGGCCGTACCGAAGAAAACGTCGGGATTGCCGAAATCCCTGCGCCCCTGCGCAAGGCGTTCCCACAGCGCCCAGGAGCGCCCGCTCGGCCGTGGGCTAGGCACTTCGGTCATCGACCCCGCGGAAAGATCAGCCGCTTGCGATCCGGTGGTCACGAGCACGAGGTCCTCCAGCGCGACTTCAACCGACGTCGCGGTGCCGCGCCGTTCATAGTCGAGCCGATTGACGGTGGTGCGGGCGGGCGCCGCCGCGAAGCCGATGTCCCGCACGAAGGTGTCGGTGAGGAAGTTCACGCCGCGTGGGCGCAGCCACGCGACCAGCGGTTCTATAAAAAATTGGTGCTGATTGACGGGCGTGCGCATCACGCCCCTCATGTCTGACAGGTCCGGGAACAAGTACAGGAAGCGATTCATGTAGCGTCGAAACTCGATCACGCTGTGCTGGGGCAGCGATCCCATGAGCGTCGACCAGAGGAACCAGAATTCGGTCAAGAAAAATTGCCGGGAAAAGAACTCTTCGATCCGCCGCCCGTCCAGCATCGCTTCGGGCGTCAGCACGACCCGCGCGAGGCTGAGGCCGTCGCCCAGGCTAAGGCCGAAACGCGGACCATGCACGATGCGGCCGTCGCGATCGAGGATGTGCGCCTTGTCCTGGTACGGCTCGCCCGTATTGAAGGCGAAAAAGTCCTCCGTGACGGAAATTGACGGGTTGCGTGCGGAAGGGATCGACTTCAGCAGATCGAACGTGCAGCGGAATTCCTTGTCAAAGACGGAGCCTGGTAGGTTGTAGCCGCCCGCGGCGCTGCCGCTGAGAAAGAATCCGCCACCCAGCACATCGTCCGCCTCGTAGATCGTGATGTCGGCTCCGGGCACGTCAGCATTCCGGATGAGAAGCGCGGCTGCCGCCAGTCCGCCGAAGCCGCCACCGACGATATGCGCCTTCATCTGCTTCCTCCTGACTTCGGGGGTTAGGTCACGGACTCAGTATGGCCTAGCCAGAGGTTGGTAGCGGCTAGTTGAGCATGGCTAGGAAGTTTGCGGCGTCCTTTTCGTATCGCGTGGCCAGTCTTCGAAAGTGTTTGATCCGAAGGGGGCCGTGGGGAAGGCTGCTGGCGGCGCCTATCAGCGAACTAGAGAATAGGGCGCTTGGCCTTCGCTTCTCCATCTCGCGAGGTTAGCGTAGATCGACGTCGCTTTTCGAACCGTCGTTTATTTGGCTTCCGCAACGATTCGCCGCTGTCCCCGCTATCCTTAGCACCCTACTCGGTGGCAGATGATCGGCCACAGGAATGGCCGAAAACGGCGCGTCTCGCCCGTTGCCGTGCGTCCCCGGCGAAGGTCCCTTGACCGAACCGATAGCAGCCACTCAACCACGGCGGCGGCGTCACCCATCACCTGCCGCCAACATAGCGAAGATCGCTTTTCCACCACCTGAGCCGTTGCCGAATTCCAGCGGGAATAGCCGCTCGGGGGCATGAAGAGCGGTTGCCGATAGAGGCCAGGACTGACCCGGGCGGGCGCCGTGCTTCCGCCGGATGCAGCAGGCATCTTGTCGGTGCTGGTGTATTGTGCGCTTAGTCAACAAGGACGTTTACATTTCCTCAGCGCTGCCGTTGGAGGGCGTTAG
>JAGWQP010000264.1 GCA_028876805.1 Acidobacteriota bacterium
GTCCACAACGGCGACCGTGTCGCGGTTTACCCGGTGTTTGAGAGCTTCGATGTGAGAGCAGAACTGCGCGTTCGCCCTGGCCCGCTGCGGGAGCCGAAATTCGTGCTCGACGTTAATTTGGGACGTCTCGCCGGTTACTTGCGCATGCTCGGGTTCGATGCCCAATACCGGAACCGGGCGAGCGATCCGGAGTTGGTCGAGACATCCGTGACCGAACACCGCATCCTGCTCACGCGCGATCGAGGTTTGCTGATGCACTCCGCGGTGACGCGGGGCTACTGGGTTCGGGCGACCGACAGCCGCCTCCAGGTTGCCGAGATTCTCGAGCGGTTCGACCTGGCCGGCGCGCTCGACCCGTTCACCCGGTGCATGGCCTGCAATACGCTGCTCGGGCCAACTGATCCGACCGAGGTGCGACGTCGGATTCCCCCGCGCGCCGCCGAACGATACGACGAGTTTCTGCAATGCCCGGGCTGCCGCCGCGTGTACTGGCAAGGCTCACACTGGCGCCGCATGCGGCGGTGGATCGAGGAGTTGACCCATAGTCCTGCGGGGTGAACTCTGGCGAAGCGCGAACATGGGGGCCTTGCTACAATTCGCCTATGAAAGGCAAACCCAAAGTAATCGCCGCTTTGAATGAAGCGCTCAAAGAAGAGTTGTCGGCGATCAGCCAGTACTTTCTGCACGCCGAGATGTGCGAGAACTGGCACTACGGCAAGCTCGGCGACTTCATCCGCAAGCAGTCGATCGACGAAATGAAGCATGCCGAAATGATTATCGAACGCATTCTCTTCCTGGACGGCATGCCTAAGATGAACGAGCCGATCGACCTCACCATCGGCGACACGGTCAAAGAGCAGCTGGAAGGCGACCTTCGGCTCGAGACCGAGGCCGTGGCGATGTACAACCGCTCGGTCTCGATCGCTCAGGAGGCCGGCGATAATGCCTCCCGCGAGCTGTTCGAGCGCCTGCTGAAGGATGAAGAAGAGCACGTCGACTGGCTCGAAGCGCAGCTCCATCAGATTCAGGAAATCGGCTACGAGCGCTACCTCAGCCAGCAGATCCAGGACGAACAGTAGACGCGCCCGGCAATGGTGAAGCGGCGGGCACGCGGCGCGAAACTGGACGGCCCCCAGTCAAGACCGTGGTCAGGCCTGTGCTTGACTTTGAAACCCGATTTGAAACGCAGTCGTCACAAACAATTGAATAGAGGCAAAAACAATCTGTCCGCGGGCCGTTGGCCTCCTCATCCGGCCGTAATTGAGTGGCAGTGACTCACTCTCTTTGCCGGCGCTCTCTCCGGCGGCATGACCCCTCGAGGGAGCAACGGCTCCGGCCCCCGGGGAGTACCGACCCGAGGCAAAAAGCGCCTGCCGACGTGCCATTCCATGGGGTGGATACACCCGGCTGAAGGTGAGTAGGTTCGTGTGCCAAAGGACACAGCTGGCAGGAGGTATTTCCTGCCTTATCAGCACCTTATTACACAACCCGGTTCAGTACCAAAAGCGCTAAAACTACGGTAACTGATTGTATTGGCTCCGACCTGAACCGCGGAGGTGAATTCCGGCAAGTGAGTTGCCTGACGACTGGGTGCGGTGGTGACGACGTGTATTGGGCACACTGCCGACTCGGAATATGACCGACAGCCTGTTGAGCGACTTCCTGTACGCCCTGATGTACGCGGTAATTCTGGGAATTCCCGTCGCCTTGTACCTGCGCAGCCTGAAGCACAGGGAAGCGAAGGCGCGAGCGGCAGCGGAAAAGGGAAAGTTGCATTCCAGCGGGCCCCAAGCCCAGCACCCGCATATTGATCTTGAGTGGTGCATAGGCTGCCAGCTTTGTACCACGGTCTGCCCGGAAGGCGACGTCTTGGCCATGCTCGGCGGCAAGGCTGTCCTCGTCAACGGTTACAAGTGTATCGGCCACAGCCTCTGCGCCGAGGTCTGCCCGGTCGGCGCGATCACCATGGTGAGGGCCACCCCGAGCATGGGCGCGGACATGCCCGTCATGAGCGACGAGTATGAGACTAGCGTTGAGAACATGTTCATCATTGGCGAGCTGGGCGGCTTGGCCTTGATCAAAAACGCCGTGAACCAGGGTCGCGAATGTGTGGACACGATCCAGGGCCGGTTGCAAGCCGACGGAGTTAGTTCAAGGGCGCAGGGCGTCTACGATGTGGTGATTGTCGGGGCCGGTCCGGCCGGCATCGCCGCCTCGCTGCGCGCCATCCAAAACAAGATGAATTATCTGACGCTCGAACAGGACGAGCTCGGGGGCACGGTGGCCAAATATCCCCGGCAAAAGCTGGTGATGACGAGCCCGGTCGAGTTTCCGATGTACGGAAAGTTCAAGAAGACCGAACTTTCCAAGGAGAACCTGCTGGCCTTCTGGAAGCAGGTGATGGACCGCGCGGATTTCAAGGTCCACACCGGAGAGAAGGTCGACGACATTAGCAAAGGGGAGGATGGTCTGTTCACCATCACCACACCCAAGGGCCGGTACCGGGGACTCGCCATCATCCTGGCACTAGGCCGCACCGGCACACCGCGCAAGCTCGGGGTTAAGGGAGAGCAACTGGCGAAGGTCATGTACCGCCTGATCGAGGCGGACCACTACGTCAACAAGAAAATCCTCGTGGTCGGCGGTGGCGACAGCGCCATCGAAGCCGCCATGGGGCTTGGGCACCAGCACGGCAACACCGTCACGCTCTCCTATCGGAAAGAATCGTTCAGCCGCATTAAGGAACGCAACGCCACGCGCATCGAAGAGTGCATGCGCACGGGCAAGGTCAAGGTGGTATTTAATTCGAACCCCCTGGAGATCACACCAGATTCGGTGGTTCTCGAGGTGAACGGCCAGCAGCACCAGATTCCCAACGATTACGTCTGGGTATTTGCTGGCGGCATCCCGCCGAATGACTTCCTGAAGAAGATTGGCATTGGATTTGGGAAGCGTGACATGACCGTCGAAGCCAGCAACGAGGCGAAGCAGGCCGCCCAGGCGGCGCGTCAACTCGTGCAAGCCTAGCTTCGGCCACAATACCCTAAATCCGGTGGAACGCTTTCAGAATCTCGCGCGTGGAGTAGTGCATGGCGATGGGGCGCCCGTGCGGGCAGCTCATGGGGCAATCAGTGGCGGCCAGACTGCGCAGCAGCCACTCCATTTTCGCGCTGTCGAGCCGCGTGTTGATCTTGATCGCCGCGCGGCAGGCGATGGAGGCGCAGATATGGCGGCGCAGGTCGCTGAGCGAGACGCCGCGTAATTCCGCCTCTCCGATCTCCAGGATTTCAAACAGGATTTTTTCGAGCTCCGTGGGCGCCACCGCCGCCGGTGCTGCCTTGACCGCAATGGTTCGAAGGCCGAACGGTTCGGTCTCGAAGCCCGAGCCGTGCAGTTCCTCGGCAATACGCGCGTAATCGATCTGCTGCTCGGGCGTCAGCTGCAGGATCAACGGCATCAATAGCCGCTGCATTTCGATTCCTCCGGCGGCGCGCTGTTTCATCACCTGCTCGAACAGGATGCGCTCGTGCGCCACGTGCTGGTCGATGATCCAGAGCCCGTCGCGGCCGGCGGCGATAATGAAGCTCTCGTGAATCTGGCCCAGGGGGCGCAGTTCGGAAAGCACCGAGAGCGACATCTCGGGAGCGGGAATGGCTTCCGGCGGAAACTCGCCATGCAGGTCGAGCCGGCGCGACAATTTTCCGGAAGGAGGCGGTCCCGGCGCGATTTCGAGCGCGGGCGCGCTGAAATCCAGGCGAGCGACGGGTGCCGGCACAAAGCGGAGCGTGAACGGCGGTGAACCGACTTCGCCGATGGCGGGCGGCTCCGGGCTCGCCGCCCGAGGCGGTTCGCTCCCGGCCATCCGGCTGAATCCGGAATACGGCTGTGCGGTGGGCAGGGGCGGGGTGGAAACGCGCGCCGCCGGAGAAAACGACGGTGCCGGCCGGCTTTCCATCAGCCGCTCGCGCAGCGTATCGCGCACAAAATCGTGTACGAACGAGCCGTGACGGAAGCGAACCTCCGTTTTCGACGGGTGGACGTTCACGTCCACTTCCTCCGGGCCGCATTCGAGGAAAAGTAGCGCGAATGGATACGCTGCCGCCGGCATCAGGTTATGATAGGCCGACGAAAGCGCGTGCATCAGCAGACGGTCGCGAATCAGACGGCCGTTGACGAAGATGTAGATGGAATTGCGATTGGCCTTTTGGACTTGCGGCCGTGAGAAAAATCCCGTCAGCCGGAATATTCGGTACCCCGGCTCCTCCCCCTCGTCCGGGTACTGAGCGATCGCAGGGGACCGAGGAGGGCTCGCGAGTTCCCTTTCTCGCACGCCGATCTCCACTAGGTCGTCTAAGACCTGGCTGCCGAACACCTGGTAGACCCGCTCCCCGAGCGTGCCGACCGGGGTCACGTGCAACAGTTCGCTCGCCCCGCTCGTGAGGCGAAAGGTCTTACCGGGATGAGCCAGGCTGTAGTGTGTTACCAACGACGCAATGTGCGCCAGTTCGGTCTGGTCGGTGCGAAGGAATTTCTTGCGGGCCGGGACATTGTAAAACAGGTCGCGTACTGCGACGGTGGTGCCCGAGCCCAATGCCGCCTCTTCGCAGCGCAGTATTTTGCCTCCGGCGATTTCGATGCGCGTGCCGGTGCTCTCCTCGGCGGAACGCGTTTCGAGCAGCAGCCGGGAAACGGACGCGATCGATGGCAGCGCCTCGCCGCGAAAACCCAGGGTTGCAATCGAGAGCAGGTCTTTCACATCCCGGAGCTTGCTGGTGGCGTGCCGTTCGAAAGCGAGCAGCGCATCGTCGCGCAGCATCCCGCAGCCGTCGTCTATAATTCGAATCAGGCGCTTGCCGCCCGATTCTACTTCGATCCCGAGAGCGGTGGCGCCGGCATCGAGCGAGTTCTCGAGCAGCTCTTTAGCGACTGAGGCGGGCCGCTCCACGACTTCGCCGGCGGCGATCTTGTTGGCCACCGGATCGGGAAGAATTCGGATGCGTCCCATGAGTCCACGGCCAGTATAACGCCACGCCGCGATTGCAACCGCCGCCCCGAAATTTTCAACCGTGCTACTCTGGAATTTCCACGTGTGCCAGCGTGTGTCAGCGAAGCTCTGGTTCTGCGTACGTACCCGCTCAAAGAAGCCGACCTCGTCGTCAGCTTTCTCGCTCGGGACCAGGGGAAGTTGCGGGGCGTGGCCAAACGGGCGCGGCGGCCGAAGAGCGCGTTCGGCTCGGGCCTGGAGCGGCTGTCTCACGTCCGGATGGCGTACTTCCAGCGCGAGACCCGCGAGCTGGTCAACCTGGACTCCTGCGAGTTGATCCGCTCCCAATTTGATCTCGTATCGGATTATCGGGCAACCGTGGCGCTGGACTACTTCGCGGAAGTGAGCGAGCAGATGCTCCCGGCCGCGGAGCCAAACGAGAAGTTTTTCCGGCTGTTGGTCGCCGTGCTCGATTCCCTTCGCGCGGCGGATACGACGATGGATCGACCCCGGGTGTCGCGTGCCGTCACCTATTTTTCGCTCTGGGCGGTGCGGCTCTCCGGATGGCTGCCGGAATTGCATGTCTGTTTGGGATGTGGCAGCGCGCTCGACGAGCCGGAATCTCGCGACGGCGGTCCGGAGCGCGCGTTTTTCGGCCGCAGCCGGGCCGGTCTACTGTGTGGCGACTGCCGCCGCCTGCCCGGAGTGGGAAGCACCTGGGAGTTGAGCGCGGAATCGAGAACGATCGCCGGGGAGATGTTACGCCTACCGGTTTTACAGGTTGCGTCGGGCGGCTGGACCACAACCACGGCCGCGGACCTGCGCCGCTTTCTGGTGCAGCAGATCGAAGAGCACGTGGAGCGGCGTTTGATCACGGCGCCCATGATGGAAGAAGCGGTCCAGGGATAGGTTTAGGGATGGAATCGTTTCAAGAGATTATTTTCAAGCTGAAACACTACTGGGCCCAACGCGGCTGTATCATTCAGGAGCCGTACGATGTCGAGGTCGGCGCCGGTACCATGTGTCCCGAGACCTTCCTGCGCGTGCTCGGGCCGAAGCCGTATCGGGTCGCTTACGTGCAGCCCAGCCGCCGCCCGGCCGACGGCCGCTACGGCGACAATCCCAACCGGCTGTATAAGCACTGGCAGCTTCAGGTGATCTTGAAGCCGGCGCCCGGCGACACGATCGAGCAGTACCTCGGCAGCCTCGAAGCCATCGGTATCAACCTCCGTCAGCACGATCTCAAGTTCGAAGAGGACAACTGGGAGTCGCCGACCTTGGGCGCGTGGGGTATCGGCTGGCAGGTGATGCTCGACGGCCTCGAAATCACCCAGTTCACCTATTTCCAGCAGTGCGGCGGCATGGACCTCGAGCTGGTGCCGGCGGAGCTCACGTACGGCCTGGAGCGGCTGGCGGCGTTTCTTCAAGTGCGCGACAGCGTGTACGAGGTCGAGTGGGCCAAGGGCTTTTCCTATGGCGACGTCCGCTACCTGGATGAGTTGCAGTACTCGGTTTACAACTTCGAGATGGCCGATATTCCGACGCTTTGGAAGCTGTTCGAACTCTACGAGACCGAAGCCACGCGCCTTTTGAGCCTCTACGATCCGAAGTCCACCGGCAAAAAGCGCTTCCCGCTCGTTCCTGCCTACGACCAGGTGCTGAAATGCTCGAACCTGTTTAACACGCTCGATTCGCGCGGCGCCATCAGTGTCACCGAGCGGGTCGGGGTGATTCAGCGCGTGCGCCGGCTGGCCGTCGGCGTGGCGCAGGCCTGGGTGGATCAGCAACAAGAGGCTTCGGTCGAGGTGGCGGTGTGAGCGTTCCGTTTCTCCTCGAAATCGGCACCGAAGAAATTCCGGATTGGATGATTCCACCAGCGCTCGAAAGCCTCCAGGTGCTGTTCGAGAAGGCCGCGATTCCACACGACGCCGTACGGCTGGATGCCACGCCGCGCCGCCTGGTGCTGCGCGCCGAAGGATTGTCGGAACGTCAGAAGGATAGCGAAGAGCGGGTGCTCGGCCCGGCCCGATCGGCGCCTGCCCAAGCCGTGGCGGGCTTCGCGCGCAAGCACGCCGTGCGCCCCGAAGATCTGACCTTCGAGTCTACCCCCAGGGGGGAGTATTACGTGTTCATCCGGAAGGTGAAGGGTCGCCACACCAAGGACATCCTGGCGGACTCGCTTCCCGCGATGATCCTCGGGATCCATTTCCCCAAAACCATGTACTGGACCGGGAAGGGCGGCGCCCAATTCATCCGGCCCCTGCGCTGGATCGTGGCCTTGCTGGGCAACGACATCATTCCCTTTGAGCTGGCGGGTGTGCGTGCCGGCGCTCTCAGCTCGGGGCACCGCCGCCTCGGATCGGGGGAAATTGCCGTCACCATCGCCGATTACGAGCAGCGCCTGCGCGATCACTACGTGATTGTGTCGGCCGAGGAGAGGCGCAACAAGATCCGTCGCGAACTGGAAGGCGTGCGCGTGAAGCCGGACCCGGTCCTGCTGGAGACCCTGGTCTATCTCACTGAATACCCCACGCCCATTACGGGCGGCTTCGACCGGCAGTTTCTCGATCTTCCCGAAGAGGTGCTGGTCACGGTGATGCGGCACCACCAAAAATATTTCTCCGTGGAAGACGCCTCGGGCAGACTCGCGCCCGAGTTTGTCGCGGTGATGAATATTCCTTCCGATGCGGAGGGCTTCGTCCGCCGCGGCAACGAGCGCGTGCTGCGCGCGCGTTTCAACGACGCGCGCTTCTTCTGGGAGACCGACCAGAAGAAGAAATTGGCGGATCGCAAGTCGGATCTTGCCCATGTGACGTTTCAGGCCAAGCTAGGTACCTATCTGGAAAAAACCGAGCGCATGATGGCGCTAGTCGGGGAGCTGGGCGGCGATCGGCAGGCCGTCCGTGCCGCGGAATTGTCGAAATGCGATCTCACGACCGAGCTCGTGAAGGAGTTCACCGAATTGCAGGGCGTCGTGGGCGGCTTGTATGCCCGCGTTCAGGGCGAGAGCGAACCAGTGTGGCAGGCCATCTACGATCATTACAAGCCGGAAAGCATGGAGGATGTGATCCCGCGCAGCCGGGCGGGGCAGTTCGTGGCGCTCGCCGACAAGCTGGATACGCTCGCGGGCTGCTTCGGAGTGGGTCTGGTTCCTACCGGCTCACGGGATCCGTTCGCGCTCCGCCGTGCCGCCCAAGGAGTCGTCAAGATCATCGTCGAAGGAAAACTGGATCTGTCGCTATCGAAGTACCTCACCGATCAAACCCTGGCCGAATTTCTGGCCGAGCGCATTCGCTATTACTTCAGGGACCTTCGCGGCTTCAAGTACGATGAAGTGAACGCCTGCATGGCCGCTGGCTCGAGCAATCTGGCCGATCTGGAAGCCCGCCTCGTTCGCGTCCGAAACCTGCGATCCTCGCCGGACTTCGAGCCGCTGGCCGCCAGCTTCAAGCGCATCAGGAATATCCTCGAACAGGCCAAATTTACTGGCGTAGGAAGGATCGATACGGGATTGTTGGAAGCGGGTCCGGAGCAAGACCTGTACGAAGAATATCAGAGTACGACCGGCCAGCCCATCGAGAGCGTCATCTCGCGGCTGCGGCCGAAGGTCGACCGGTTCTTCGACAAGGTCCTGGTCAACGCGCCGGATGCGCGCATCCGCCAAAATCGCCTGACGCTGCTTAGCGCGCTGCTTCGGGAGTTTTCCACCATCGCAGATTTTTCCGAGATTGTCACTACTGCCTAGGAGAGAAGAATGCAGAAGCACGTTTACTCGTTCGGAAACGGAACCGCCGAGGGCGACGGAAGAATGAAGGACACGCTCGGCGGTAAAGGCGCCGGGCTGGCTGAAATGTCGCGGGCTGGACTGCCGGTGCCGCCAGGCTTCACCATCTCGACCGAGGTCTCGAATATCTATTTTCAGAACCACAACACCGTTCCAGAGGAAATCAATCACCAGATGCTAGAAGCCCTGCGTTCGCTCGAAGAGCGCATGGGCCAGAGACTCGGTGACGTGAACAACCCCCTGCTGGTCAGTGTGCGCTCGGGCGCGAAGTTCTCCATGCCGGGCATGATGGATACCATTTTGAACCTGGGACTGAACGACGAGACCGTCAAGGCTATCGATGCCAAGTCCAGCAATTCCCGGTTCGCCTACGATTGCTACCGGCGCTTCCTCCAGATGTACGGCAACGTGGTGCTGGATATCGGCAAAAGCGAATTCGAGGAGATCTTCGAAGGCCAAAAGAAGAAAGCCAAAGCCAAGCTGGACACCGAATTGACGGCTAGGGACCTCGAACGGGTCATCGAAGGATACAAGAAGCTGGTCCAGAAGAAGACCGGGAAGCCCTTTCCGCAGGAGGCCATGGCGCAACTGGCGGGCGCTAGAGACGCCGTGTTCCGC
The DNA here is from genome assembly GCA_028876805.1 of Acidobacteriota bacterium. GTDB lineage: Bacteria > Acidobacteriota > Terriglobia > Bryobacterales > Bryobacteraceae > PSRJ01. The sequence goes on from JAGWQP010000264.1 coordinate 9,387, forward strand.
TCCTGGTTCAACGACCGCGCCAGCCACTATCGCCGCATGAATCAGATCCCCGATGATCTCGGCACTGCCGTCAACGTACAGGCCATGGTATTCGGCAACCTCGGCGAGACCTCCGCAACCGGCGTCGGCTTCACGCGAAATCCGGCCACCGGCGAGAAGGCGTTTTACGGTGAGTTTCTCGAGAACGCGCAGGGCGAAGATGTGGTTGCCGGCATTCGCACGCCGCGCCCCATCTCGGAGCTCGAGGCCTGGAACCCTGCGGTGTACACCCAGCTGCGCGACATCACCACGATGCTTGAGAGACACTACCGCGATGTGCAGGACTTCGAATTCACCGTCCAGGAAGGCAGGCTCTACATGCTGCAGACGCGCAACGGCAAGCGCACCGGCCCGGCAGCCGTGCGGATCGCCGTCGATATGGTGAACGAGGGCCTCATTTCCAGGCAAGAGGCGATCTTACGCGTCGAGGCGCAGCAGCTCGATCAGCTCCTGCACCCGGTGCTCGACCCGGCTTCCAAGAAGTCCCTCACCAGGCTCGCCACCGGACTGCCGGCTTCGCCGGGCGCCGCCGTCGGCACCATCGTGTTCGCCGCCGACGATGCCGTCGAGAAATCCAAGACGGCGCCCGTCGTGCTGGTCCGGAAGGAAACGGTACCGGACGATATCCACGGCATGGAAGTGTCCGAGGGTATCCTCACCTCGCGCGGCGGCATGACCAGTCATGCGGCGGTGGTCTGCCGCGGCATGGGTACGCCGTGCGTTGCCGGAGCCGAAGCCTTCGCCGTCGATGAGCATAAGAGGCAGGTCAGTGTGAAGGCGGGCGGCAAGACCATTGTTCTCAACGAAGGCGACTGGATGTCGCTCGACGGGTCGACGGGCGAAGTCTTCGCCGGGCGTGCTAATACGTTGGATGCCGATCCCAGCTCGGGAATCCTCAAGACGTTCATGGACTGGGCCGACAACTTTCGCGGTCCTTTCGGCGTGCGCGCCAATGCCGACATCCCGCGCGATGCCAAGGTGGCGCGCAAGTTCGGGGCCGAGGGCATCGGCTTGTGCCGAACCGAGCACATGTTTTTCGCCGAGGATCGGATCCCCCACATGCAGGCCATGATTCTGGCGCGCGATGAAAAGGCCCGCCGCAAGGCGCTGGCCAAACTGCTGCCCATGCAGCGCAAGGATTTCGCCGGGCTGTTCGAGGCCATGAACGGCTATCCGGTCGTGATCCGCACGCTCGATCCCCCGTTGCACGAGTTTCTCCCCAAACGCGAGGAGTTGATGGTGGACCTCGCCGTGCTGCCGTACGCCGATCTCAAAAAGAAGAAGGACATGGCGGCCAAGTACGAGCGCTTGGGTGTTGACGTCAAGAACCTCAAGACTCGGCTTCCGGAATTGTTGCATCGCGTCGAAGAGCTGCACGAGTTCAACCCTATGCTCGGTCACCGCGGCTGCCGTCTCGGCATCACCTACCCGGAGATCACCGAGATGCAGGCCCGCGCGATTTTCGAAGCTGCGGTTCAGGTGACCAGAAAAGGCGTCAACGCGATTCCGGAAGTCATGATTCCGCTCATCGGCGGCGTCAAGGAGCTGGAGAACCAGAAGAAGATCGTGGTGGATGTTGCCGAAGAAGTTCTCGCCAAGGCCGGATTGAAGGATCTGAAGTATCTGGTCGGTACCATGATCGAGATCCCCCGCGCGGCGGTGACAGCCGATTCAGTCGCCCGAGAAGCCCAGTTCTTCAGCTTCGGCACCAATGACCTGACGCAGACCACGATGGGCCTCTCGCGCGACGACTACACCAAGTTTCAGAAGGATTACCAAGACCGCAAGATCTTCGCCAACGATCCGTTCGCCATTTTGGACCAGGAAGGCGTTGGAAAGCTGATGCACATGGCCGTCGAGAGTGGCCGCAAGACTCGCTCGAATCTGGAGGTCGGCATCTGTGGCGAGCACGGCGGCGAACCGAGCTCGGTCGAATTCTGTTACCGCGTCGGCATGAACTATGTGTCCTGCTCCCCGTATCGTGTGCCCATCGCCCGCCTGGCGGCAGCTCAAGCCGCGATTGCCAAGGGTGACCAGTCCGAAGCCAAGCGCACGGCGTAACCCGGAGTGCGGTCCGCGA
>JAGWQP010000265.1 GCA_028876805.1 Acidobacteriota bacterium
CTGCTCTTCGCCGAACTGCAGGAAGAACTCGTAGGGGCTCGGACTGGCACCCTGCACCCGCTCGAACAGCTCCGAGGCCTTGCCTCTGTATGGGGTCTGAAACGTCTGGCGCAGTACCACTTCGTAATAGTCGCCGCACCGCATGCCCTGGCGGACGGTTTCGACTTTGGCCATGTATTCTTCCGGCGTGTGGTCGGAGACAATCGGACCGGGCTTTGTTTTGACCCGGCGAGAAACCTTCTCCCCTTCACGCGCCAAACCCGATGTCGTCACCTCGCCGAGCGCGAAATCGTACTGAAACCGCTCGATCTGCTCTTTCTTCCGGTCCATAAACCAGATGTCGTCGCAGAGAAACAGGTGCAGATCCTTGTGCCCGCGTCGCGGTAGCTTCTTTTCGATCGGCTCGAACTGGAACAACAGGTCGTAGCCGAAAGCGCCGACCAGGCTCAGGCGCGAGTCTTCTTCGGATCGGAATTCTTCGATGAGCGAGCGCAACAGCGTGAATACGGATGGCTGTTTGCTCCGCTGCTCCTCGGCAAACAGGGCGGGCAACGGCTTCAAACGCCCGCCGAGACGCCGCGGTTCAGCGGCAAAGTCTTCCCAATGCGGATGGCCGGCTAATACTGGTTCGAGGATTTTCGCGATTTTTTCGCCGCGCTCATTCAAGGCGCGAAACTCCACTTCGCGATCGTATGAGACGATCTCGAGCGGCGGGCAGCGGGAGGCGATATCCCAACGCGAATACCTCCCGGGATACTCGTATCCCGAAGACAGATAGACTCCACGGTGACGATCCAGGTCGCGCAGTAAGGCCTTCAGGCCCGCTTGGAAATTCGCCTTCGAGCGAGTGCGCGTTACTACGATCCCGCGGGGAGTCTGGTACCGGTAAGCGCGCATAAATATGAACCCTCTGGGAAAATTACTAATCAGCATAACACGCGCCCACCCGCCGGTGGGGTTACCGGGCGAGTGCTTCCAGCCGCGCGATCAGATCGACGGCCAGGCCGGCTGCCGGCGCCAGATCGTGGCCGGCCCCTTCCACCGCCATTAGATCCGTGCGCGCCGGAATCTGGGCGATCGCTCGACGCAGCTCTTCCGGCGAGCCGAAGGGATCCTTGGTTCCGTGCACGAACAACGCCGGCATCCGCAGGTCGGGAAAGAAAGATGTGCGTTTCTGCTCGGGCTTGTTGGGCGGGTGCAACGGATAGGAGAGCAGCAGCAGGGCGGCCGCCGCATCGGCGTGAGCCGCAGCCAGCATCGCCGATTGCCTACCGCCGTATGAGTGTCCGCCCAGAAAGACGCGGCCTCGAACCATCCCTCGGACAGCTTCGGCGGCGAGTGCGACGCCCTGCTGGTCCCGCGCTGCGGCGCCCGGAAACGGGGGACCCTTACGCCGCTGCCGGCGAAACGGCAAGTCGTAACGAAGCACGACGTAACCGGTCTGTTCGAAAGCGCGAGCCAGCCCTACGAGCAGGGGCGCCTCAGAGTTCGATCCCGCGCCGTGCGTCAGTGCCAGCCCGTGGCCATTCTCGCGGTTGGGGCGGTGTAATACACCGTAGACCCCGTTCGCCTCAAACGGCTCTTCCATAGCTGGCTGTTGCGCCTACTCTTTTTTCTTGAGCAAGTGGTCGTTCTGCTGGATGAAGCGTCTGATCTCGTCGGCCATTGCCAGGAGTTTTTCCCATTGCTCGCGATACAGCGTGACGGGAAAACGGCCCAGTCCGTAAACCGAGAGGGCGCCTTTTTCACTGACCTTCAGCGCCATTTGCCCGCGCTGACGTTTGAGCAACTCGTTTTCGGCGCGGAGGCGTGCGAGTTCAGCATGGTCTGCGTCAGTCGACATAGGTTTCTGAATCTGTACCATAGCACAAACGAAGCAGCGTGTTACGCTGGAAAATTCCCACTCCATGCCGCGCTTCGACGCCATCCTTTTCGATTTTGACGGTGTACTCGTCGACAGCGAACCCATGCATTGCGCCTGCTGGGCGGAGGTGCTGGCGCCGCTGGGGGTCATTCTGTCCTGGGAGCAATACCGCGAGCGGTTCGCCGGCCTGGACGATCGCGAGATGTTGCGCAGTCTCGCCGCCGAGGCCGATCCACCGCTCGATTGGAAGCTGCTGTGGGCACAGTTCCCCGCTAAGCAGAAGTGCTTCTGCCGGAAGATGAAAGACCCGCCGTTCCTGCCGCAGCTGGCCGACCTTCTTGAGCGCCTCTCGAAGGAATTCAATCTGGCGGTGGTCACCTCCAGTTCGCGAATCGAAATTGAGCCGCCACTCGAGGCCCGGCACCTCCGCCAATATTTCAGCGCATTGGTCACCGGCGAGGACGTAGAGCGTCATAAGCCGGCGCCTGACCCGTACCTGCTGGCAGCACGGCTGCTCGGGGCTCGCACGCCGCTAGTGGTGGAGGATTCGGCGCCGGGCCTGGCGAGCGGTTGCGCCGCCGGGTTCGCGGTCCTCGAGGTCAGCAAAGCCAACGACATGCCGGACCTTTTGCGAACCTGCCTCTTTGGCTAGGTGGCGAAGGCAAGCGAGGCCCGGTACGCTGTAAGAAAAGGGGAACTGTGGCTCCTACCGTACTAAAGAAAAAGTCGCGTGAGCACCTGCGCAGCGCGCTGCCGCTGCTAAAGGAGCTGGTGCGCCCGCGCCGGCGGCTGCTGTCGTTCGGGATGGCGCTAACGTTGATCAAAAGCGTTGCCGGGCTGGCACTGCCCGCCTCCACCAAATACCTCGTGGACAACGTCATGCTGAAACACCAGGTCCGGCTGTTGACACCGCTCGTGCTGGCGGTGTTGGCCGCCACCATCATTCAGGGCGTGACGTCATTCACTCTGACGCAATTGCTCTCTAAGGAGGGCCAGCGCTTGATCGCCCAGTTGCGGCGCAGGGTGCAGGAGCACGTCGGCCGTCTTTCGGTGGCCTACTACGACGCCAACAAGGCGGGCGTGCTGGTCTCGCGCATCATGACCGACGTCGAAGGCGTTCGCAACCTGATCGGCACCGGCTTGGTGGAATTCCTAGGCGGAGTGCTGACGGCGCTGTTGTCGCTGATCATTCTCCTGCGTACGAGCGCCCTGCTTACCAGCACGTCGTTGTTATTCATCGTTGCCTTCTCGCTCGTCCTCAATAAGGCCTTTTCGCGTATCCGACCGATCTTCCGTGAACGTGGCAAGATCACGGCGGAGGTTACCGGGCGGCTGACCGAATCACTGGCGGGGGTGCGCGTCGTCAAGGGCTACCACGCTGAGGCGCAGGAGGCCCGGGTCTTCGCGGGAGGCGTCCAACGGCTGCTCGAAAACGTGTTCCGATCCCTGACGGCCATTTCGTTGATGAGCCTGTCGGCGACGGTGCTGATGGGAGTAGTGGGAGCGGTGGTCATGTTCTTGGGCTCGCGCCAGGTCTTCGCCGGCACCCTGACGCTCGGTGAATTTACGATGTTCACGGCGTTTTTGGCCTTCCTGGTGGCTCCGGTTTTCCAGGTGGTGGGAATCGGCACGCAATTAACTGAGGCGCTAGCCGGCCTCGACCGCACGCAGGAAGTTCTGCACGAAAAGCCTGAGGATGAAGACACGCGGCGCAACCGGAGCATCGGTTCGATCCAAGGTGTGGTCTCTTTCCAACACGTAACTTTTGCCTACGACGAAGCCAAGCCGGTGTTGCACGACGTGAGCTTTGAGTCCCGACCCGGCACGGCCACCGCGCTGGTCGGCCCGTCGGGCTCCGGGAAATCGACGATCATCAGCCTCATCGCAGCCTTTCATGCGCCCACCGAAGGCGTAGTTCAAGTGGACGGCACCGATCTTTCCACCGTGCGCCTGAACGCCTATCGCACACAACTCGGGGTAGTCCTTCAGGACACGTTCCTGTTTGATGGCACCATCCGCGAGAATGTCGCTTTTTCGCGTCCCGGCGCCTCCGAGGAGGAGATTCTGGAAGCCTGCCGCATCGCGCACGTCGACGAGTTTGCCGAGCGGTTTGACAAGCAATACGACACCATCGTGGGCGAGCGTGGAGTGAAGCTCTCCGGCGGCCAGCGGCAGCGCGTGTCGATCGCGCGCGCCATTCTGGCGAATCCGCGGATTCTGATTCTCGACGAGGCCACTTCGAGCCTTGATTCGGAATCCGAGGCGGCCATTCAAGCCGGTCTCGCGTATTTGATGGAAGGCCGCACCACCTTCGTGATCGCCCACCGCCTCTCGACTATCCGGCGCGCAGAACAGATCCTGGTGGTGGAACAGGGCCGCATCGTAGAGCGCGGCACTCATCAATCGCTCTACGACTTGGGCGGGCGGTATTACGATCTGTACACGCGGCAGCACGGCGTAGACGCCAACCTGTTCTTGGCGCCCGGCGAAGGCGACAAGGTGCCGGAGGCGGAGCAAAAGTCCGGCGTGGCGGGCGCGGCTCAACCCACGGCGGCCTCTTTGTTGCGCGGCGGCGTCGCCTAATCGGCTCCAGTCCATGCCCATCGCCTATGACGCAATCATCATCGGCACCGGACAGGCGGGCCCCTTTCTGGCCCAGCGGCTGACCAGTGCCGGTATGAAGGTCGCGATCATTGAGCGCAAATGGTTCGGCGGGACCTGCGTGAATACGGGCTGCATCCCGACTAAGACCATGGTTGCGAGCGCCTACGCCGCCCACCTGGCGCGGCGGGCGGTTGATTTCGGCGTCATGTTGGCCGCTGACGTGAAAGTTGATATGAGGCGCGTGAAGGCCCGCAAAGACGAGATCTCGGGACGCTCCCGGACCGGAGTTGAAGCCTGGCTGAGGGGAATGGCGAATTGCACGGTCTACCAGGGCCACGCCCGTTTCGAATCCGCCGGGGAAGTCAGTGTTGGCGCCGAGCGGTTGACCGCGGAGCGGATTTTCATCAATGTGGGAGGCCGCGCGGTGGTGCCTCGGCTGCCGGGGCTTGATCAAATCGAGTACCTCACCAATAGCTCCATGATGGAATTGAGCTTCGTTCCCAAGCATCTGATCATCGTGGGCGGCAGCTACATCGGGCTGGAGTTCGGCCAGATGTACAGGCGTTTCGGCAGCGAGGTCACGATCCTTGAAATGGGGCCGCAGCTGATTCAGCGCGAAGACGAAGACGTCTCCGTCACCATCTTGGAGATTCTGGAAGGCGAAGGCATCCAGATCCGCCGTAACGCGAAGTGCATCGGGTTTTCGAAAACGATTGACGGCGTGGCCGCGCGTGTGGACTGTGTAGACGGCGCTCCCGAGGTGACCGGAACACAGGTGCTGCTGGCCGTGGGACGCCGCCCGAATACCGACGACTTGGGCCTGGAAAACGCTGGCATCGCCGTCGATGCCTGGGGATACATCCCCGTCGACGACCAATTGCGCACCAGCGTGCCCGGGATCTGGGCATTGGGCGACTGCAATGGAAAAGGCGGGTTTACCCACACGTCCTTTAACGATTCGGAGATTGTAGCAGCGAACCTGCTCGATCACGATCCCCGCCGCGTCAGCGACCGCATACCCGCGTATGCCTTGTACATCGATCCGCCACTCGGAAGGGCCGGTCTGACCGAAGCGGAAGTTGTTCGGACCGGGCGGCCGGCGCTGATTGGAAAGCGGCCCATGACCCGAGTAGGGCGCGCTGTCGAGAAAGGCGAGACCCAAGGATTCATGAAGGTCCTGGTTGATAGACTAACGAACGAAATCTTGGGCGCTTGCGTACTGGGAACGGGCGGAGACGAGGTGATTCATTCGATTCTGGATGTCATGTATGCCAAAGTGCCTTATACGGTGATCCAACGCGCGATGCATATACACCCGACTGTCTCGGAGCTGGTCCCGACCATGCTGGGCGAGCTCGAGCCGCTAGGCCGTCGAGAGGATGCGAGCATCGCTCGCCGGTCGGGAAAGTGAGAGTCCTGGTCTGGGAGTGGCCGCAAGCTCCTCTGCTGACGTCACCCCCTCACGCGAGCTCTGATCGCGCCAGCGGCCGTCGGGTGCGAGTCTCGGCCCAGTCCGCGTGAGAAACATTCGGCCCGAGGCCCGCCTCTCAGGCCACCCGGCTCCGATTCTCTTCCTTGGTAATCGGCAATACAGTCGCTAAAGTCGAGACCCGCGATGCCAGCGACAAGACGAGACCGCGAGCCGTTCGCTTCCGGTTACTTACTCTTATTGGATCGGCTCGACCGAAGCACCAAAAGGGCGCTGACAGGCATGTGGCACTCCACGGGGTGACGCTCGAGGACGGGTGGGTCGATTCGACGTCACGCCAGGCCGGATCGCACCAGCAGCGCGGTCGGGTCCGGGTCTCGGCCCATAAACTGGCGGTATAACTCTGCCGGATCTTCGCTATCGCCCTTGGACAGAATGTGGAAGCGGAAGGCTCCGCCAGTCGCTCGACTGAAGATGCCGCCGTCACGGAAGCGCGTGAAGGCGTCAGCATCGAGGACCTCCGCCCACTTGTAGGAATAGTAACCCGCCCCATATCCCACAGGGCTGCCGAACAGATGCGTGAAGGCGGCGATCATGGCGTGGTCACGCGGCAAAGGCGCCGGACTGAATTCCTGCAGAATGCGGCGCGTGTATTCCACTGGATCCGGATCGCTCTCGGGCGCGTAACGCGTGTGCAACAGCAAGTCGACAAAGCCGAAACCAAGCTGCCGCATCTGCGCGTTGGCCGCCCGAAACGTGCGCGCACGCTTCATCTTCTGAAACAGCTCTTCCGGTACCGGCGCGCCCGTCTCCCAGTGCCGTGCGAACAGATTGAGAGCCTCGCGCTCCCAACACCAGTTCTCCATGATCTGCGAGGGCAATTCCACAAAGTCCCACGCCACGTTGGTGCCCGCCAACGAGCGCACCTCGACGCGGCTGAACAGGTGATGCAACAGATGGCCAAACTCGTGAAAGATGGTTTCCACTTCGCGGTGGGTCAGCAAGGCCGGCCGGCCGCCGACCGGCGGAGTGAGATTTCCGCAGATCAGGCCCAGGTGAGGACGGAAGCCGTCTGGCGCCGGCCCGCCTGTAATGAGCCCTTCCATCCAGGCCCCGCCCCGCTTGTTGTCGCGGGGATACCAGTCGGTGTAAAACCCGCCCAGCAATCGACCATCCGGATCGTGAATGTGGTAGTAACGCACCTCGGAATCCCAGGCGGGCACGCCGGGCTGCTCGGTGATGCGTACATCGTAGAGAAGGTTGGCCAGCTCGAACAGACCGGCCACCACCCGCTCCAGAGGAAAATACGGGCGGAGCGTTTCTTCATCGAACGCGTAGAGCGCCGCCCGTTGCTTTTCGGCGTAATAGGCGACATCCCAGGGAGCCAGTTCCGGAGCAGCCGGTCCTTCGAGGGCACGGCGAAACTCCAGCAGTTCGCGGTTTTCTTCGCGGAAGCGCCACTCTGTCTTCGACTTAAGGTCTTCCAGGAATTCCAGCGCCCGCCGGCCGGTGTGAGCCATCCGGTCTTCCAGCACCAGGTCCGCGAAATTGGGGAAGCCAAGCAGTTCCGCCTTTTCCCGACGCAACACCAGGATGCGGCTGACGTGTTCTCGGTTGTCCCATGGCTCGGCTGCGGCACGGACGCTATGGGCCTGGTAGATCGTTTGCCGGATCGCGGCATCGTCGAGATAGGTCATCGCGGCGAAGTAATCGGGCGCCTGCAATGTAAAGCGCCAGCCTTCCAGGTGTTTGTGCACGGCGCTCTCTCGCGCCGAGGCGACGGCGATAGGCGGCAACCCGGCCAGTTGCCGCTCATCGGTGATCACCAGTTCGAAGGCGTTGGTCGAGTCCAGAACATTCTCGGCGAATTTAGTGGTGAGCTCGGTCAGCTCGACATCGATCTCCTCGAGTCTCTTCTTTCCGGCGGGATCGAGGTTGGCGCCATGACGCCGAAAATTCTCCAGCGTTTTGACCAGGAACCGGCGCCGCTCGCCCGTCAACCGAGCCGCGTCTGGAGTCGCAGCGTACGACTGCAGAGCGGCCCAGAGGCCCGCGTGCAAGGGGATTCCGGAATAAAACGCGCTCGTTTCCGGCTGAACGGCATTCAGTGCCGTCCGCAGATCGGCATAGGTGGCCACCGATTCCAGGTGCCGCACGACGCCCATCGCATAGTCCAGCGGCTCGGCCAGTTCGTCCAGCACTTCGAGGGTATTTTCATAGCAGCGCTCGCCCGTGCCATTTGCCAAGGCCTCCAGCCGACGGCGACCGTCAGCCAGCAGCTTAGCGATCGCCGGTCTCACGTGTGTGGCGTGGATGCGGTCGAAGGGAATACGGAATTGAGGGCCAATCAGGGGATTGGCGTCGTCGGGGCTCGGCATCTTGTCTTGAGGGTAACAGCTAGAAACCCGGTGCTCGGAGGGAGGAGCGTGCAATTTCCCACAAAATGGTTAACATAGAGACAGCATGAATGTTGACCCCAACGGGGCGCCCCTCGGCCCTCCCCTGCGAGAGCGCCTAAACCTCTTTGCTTTAGTAGGTTACGTTCCCGATCCCCTGGGGCGCTTCCTGGATGATCTGCGCCGGAAACTGGTCCCTCACGATAATCCTCGTGCCCACGTCAGCATTTTGCCGCCCCGCCCCTTGATGGTCGACTGGTCGGTGGCCTCCCGCGAAGTCCGCGCCCTTACCGACCTCGCCACGCCGTTCGAGATCGAACTGCTGGAGGTTAAG
>JAGWQP010000266.1 GCA_028876805.1 Acidobacteriota bacterium
CAGGACAACTGGAAGGTGAATTCCCGCGTCACGGTAAATTACGGGCTCCGCTGGGAACCGTATCTCAATGGCCGCCTGCTCAATGGCCAGGTCACGCACTTCAACATGGCCGACTTTCTGAACAACGTGCACTCGACCGTATTCCCGAACGCGCCGGCCGGCACGCTCTACCCGGGCGACCCAGGCTTTGATACCGGCGGCCGCCCGAATCAGACCAGTTGGCTGAATTTCGCGCCGCGTCTCGGCATCGCATTCGATCCCAAGGGCGACGGAAAAACGCTGATCCGCGCGTCCTGGGGCATCTTCTACGACATGCCGCACACGCTGTTCTATTACAACTATGCGTCCGAACCGCTGTGGGGATCCTCGGTTACAATCACGAATCCGCAGGGCGGCTTCGCCAATCCGTGGTTGGGATATCCGGGCGGGAACCCGTTCCCGACGCATCAGAACGCCAGCAGTAAGTATCCCACCGCCGGATACTACGAGACCGTTCCCCTGCACGTGAAGAACACCTACGTGGAACAGTGGAACCTCACGCTTCAGAGGCAATTCGGAAGCAGTTGGCTTCTGAAGGCGAGCTACATGGGCAACAACACCGTGCACCTGTGGACCGACCAGGAGCTCAACCCAGCCGTTTACGTTCCGGGCAACTGTGCCGCCGGTCAGTTTGGGTTGAGGGCTGCGGGGCCCTGCTCCACGACCGGCACGACCCAGGCACGGCGTCGGTTTACGCAGCTGAATCCGTCGCAAGGACCGTTTTACGGGACGGTGGAATCGTTGGACGACGGCGGGACGGCCAGCTACAATGCGCTGATTGTGTCCACGGAACACCGGTTTGCGAAGAACTTCTCGATGCTGGCGAACTATACTTTTGCCCACTGCATCGCCGACCCGCAGACCACCGAACTCTCGGGACCGATCTACACAAACCCGGCCGACCGGCGTTTTGACCGAGGCAATTGCACCGCGGTGGATGTCCGGCACAATTTCAATCTGTCCGCGGTGATTCAGTCGCCGCACTACAACTCGCGCGTGCTGCAGATCATCGCCGGAGACTGGCAACTGGCTCCGATTGTTGGGATGCACACGTCGAACTATTACACCGTCGCGACGGGAGTGGACAGCGCGCTGAGCGGCGTCAGCACAACCGGGCAGCGCCCCAACCTGGTGCAGTCCGATCCATACTGCGCAAACCGCACTGTCAATTGCTGGCTGAACTTCAACGCGTTCGGTGCGCCGGCGCCCGGGACGCTCGGCAACCTCGGCATCAACAACCTGACGGGGCCGGGCTACTTCGATCTCGACCTCGCTCTTTCGCGGCGTTTCAAGATCCGAGAGAGAGAGACTATCGAAATTCGCGCGGAATCGTTTAACCTCGAGAACCGCGCCAATTTCCTGAATCCGGCGGCGGCCAGCCTGGTGGGCGGCACCGTCAACAACGCGCTGAACAGCAGCACGTTCGGCAAGATTCAGTCGGACGTCAGCCCGCGCATCATGCAGTTCGCCGTCAAGTACGCATTCTGAGCCGGCCTCGCTTCCACGGGCGTGCGATGCGCAATCACGGCCGGCGCGTTTGACCCGACCGGCCGCGTGTTGTAGCCTTGCGCTAGTGAGCGGGAGCAATCAGGCGAGCTTATGGCAGCGTTGGGTGCGGCAGCCGCAGAAGACCTGGCTCCGGCGGGCGTTGTTTCAGGCGCACTTGTGGAGCGGCATCGTCTTCGGCCTGTACGTTCTCATGATCAGCGTGACCGGCAGCGTGCTGGTCTATTCGAACGAACTCTACCGGGCGGCGACAGCCCAACGCGCGGCTTCGAAGGGTTCCGGACCACAATTGACCGACGAGCAACTCGCGGATGCGGCGCGGAGGCTGTACCCGGGATACCAGGTGGTGCGAATGGCGCGGCTGGCCACGCTCGATCAGGTGGATGTCTGGTTGAGCCGCGACGGCCGGATCAAGAAGCGGTTGTTCGATCCGTGGAGTGGTCGCGATCTGGGCGATTCAGTTCCGACTGGGATCTGGGCGGTGTCGACGCTCATCGATCTACACGACAATCTGCTCGCCGGGCCTGCAGGCCGGAAGGTGAACGGGCTGGGCGCAATCGCCGTGCTCGTGCTGGCGGTGACCGGTTTGGGGATCTGGTGGCCGGGCATCAAGACGTGGCGGCGCAGCCTAAACCTGCCGCGCGGGGTCGGATGGAAGCGCGGGGTCTGGCACTTGCACAGCATGATCGGGTTCTGGAGTTTCGCCTTCACGGTGGTGTTTGGGCTCAGCGGGATTTATCTCGCGTATCCCGACTGGATGCAGAATTGGGCCGACCGGCTGCAGCCGCCGACTCCGGCGAACGCCGGCTCGCGCATCGTCGACCGGCTGATTTACTGGTTGGCCTACCTGCATTTCGGACGTATCTGCGGCATCGGAATCCCCTGCAAAGGCCCCGGATTGTGCGATCAGACGACGAAAGCGGTCTGGGCGCTGTTCGGACTGGCACCGGCGGTGATGTTCGTGACCGGCGTTATCCTCTGGTGGAACCGGGTGCTGCATCCGTGGCTTGCCCACACGAACCGGGCGGTTCGGTCTTCCACGGTGCCTGCATCCTAACTAATTCCGACGGCAGGAAAACAAGATGCCCGACAGTATTCGCAGTAATTGCCGGGTGTAGTTCGCCAAAAATGCGCTGCCGGCATCGCATTAAGCTGCTACACGTTCATAACGGTGATGGAGGCCACCGAAATGCAGAATCTTCACGATCCTTCCGGCACTCGAGATCTCCCGAATATGCGGACATTGCTTGTCCAGCCCCAGGTGAGTCCTCGACCCCTGGTAATAGCTGAAATAGGAAGCGCGGATTGCCAGTCCGCCGCAGACTGCTAGCATGAGCCCCACCGCGGTGGCTCAAGGTACTCGAAATTGGTCGTCGTTGACATCCTGAAGGTAGGTAACGCTCTTGCCACCGGGCGACCGCGAGCCGCCAAATTCTGGCGCGCTCAAGTCGTTCTTCAGGCGGCTTTGGCGTTCTCGACCACACACAGATCGTCTTTGACCTTGACCAGATCCGAAGGTGGCCCCGGATCCTCCCCGGCGCTTTGCTGGGCGTATAGAATCGATCCAAGTGCGAACAGCAGCAGCGCAGGCATGCGAGTAACATACCACAGCAGTCGGACGGCTCGGGATTTGGTTACAGTAGAACGCATGACCATGGCACGAACGATCGGACTCCTGGCTCTCCTGGCCTTCGCCGCCATTCCCCCGGCGCGCGCGCAAAACCCACCCGTCTACAAGGTCGACCCTTTTTGGCCCAAGCCCCTGCCGAACAAGTGGAGCATGCAGCAGATTGTCGACATCTATGTAGACAAGGACGATCATATTTGGGTGTTGAATCGCCGTTCCGACGCCCGCCCCGATGAGTTGGGCGCAGCCACCACGCCGCCGCGCAGTGAATGCTGCGTCCTCGGACCGGAAGTCCTGGAGTTCGACACGGACGGAAACGTGTTGAAAGCCTGGGGCGGTCCCAACCACGTGCCGGGCTGGCCGGGCAGATTGCAGACTCTTGGCGTCGACCGGCAAGGGAACGTCTGGATCTCAGGCACCACGCCCGGCGACAGCATCGTCAAGTTTAACAGCGACGGAAAGCTTCTCTGGGATTTCGGGCACCGCGGTCCCAAAGTGCCGGCCAACGAAGTGAAGCAGAACAATCAACAGACTGATATCTTCCCGCCCGGCATTGGTTCCTTTGATTTCGACGAGGATGCTCACGAGATCTATATCACCGACGGCTTCCTGAACAAGCGCGTTCTGGTGTACGACATGGACACGGGCGCGTTCAAGCGCGGCTGGGGAGGCCATGGCATCCCCTTGAGCGAGATTGACAACGATCCCACGCCGCCCTACGACATCTCCGGCCCGCCGCCGGATCAGAAACAGTTTGCCCCTGCCTTGCACTGCGTTCATGTCTCACGCGACGGTTTGGTTTACGTCTGCGAGCGCGGCAGCGACCGCATTCAGGTCTTCACCAAGCAGGGAAAGTTCGTGACCAGTTGGTTCGTGCATCCTTCGACGCAATCGCGCGGTCCGAACTGCGGCGGCATTTGGGATCTGAAGAATCCGCCATGCGGGACGGTCTATAACCTCACCTTGTCGAGCGACCCGCAACAGAAATACGTGCTGTCCGCCGACGGCACCAACAACATGGTTTGGATTTTCAACCGCACGGATGGCACCCTGGCGGGTTCGTTCGGCGGCAACGGCCGCTACGCCGGCCAATTGCATTGGATCGACGCGGTCGCCACCGATTCCAAGGGAAACGTCTACACCGGCGAAGTGGAGGACGGCAAGCGCATTCAAAAGTTCATCCTGACCAACCCGGGCCGTTAGCCCGACGCCCCGACCCGGTCCCGCCGCGCCGGGAACCCCTTGCGAAATGCCGAACGCCAATACCGGCGCGGTCCCCGTGCCTGAGTTCGTAACAGTTGCGGAGCTGCCTGGGGCAAGCGTAGTGGTGGTGCGCACAGTCACGGTTGTCGTCGACTTCAAAACGAGGGTTTGGTTGTTCGCCGGCAATCCCAACCCGTGCCACGCAGGCTGTCAGCCTGTCTCCAGGATCTCTCCGTCAGTCCGCCCGCAGGGCTTGTATCACATCAACCCGAGCGGCCCGCATCGCCGGCCAGGCGGAGGCGATCACGGCGGCGGCCAGCAGGATGCCGGCCGCCCCCGCCACCACCCACGCTCCCGGCATTTTCACACTTTCGAAATACGTGCCGGCCAGCCTCTCGAGACCGAATCCGCCGGCCAACCCGGCGCCGATGCCGGCAGCCGTGATGACCGTGCCCTCGGCGATCACCCGCGCCAGCAGGCGGCGCGGCTGCGACCCGACCGCCAGCCGGATCCCGAATTCGCGCGTCCGGGCGCTTACCGAAAATGCCAGGACGCCCGCCACCCCGACCACGGCGATGGTCAGCGCCACCATGGCGAAGCCGCCGAATACCATGGCGTTCAGCCGGTCAGGCGTGAGGACTTCGGCGCGGACGTCTTCCAGCGTCGCGGCGCGCTCCACCGGCTGGTCCACCGAGAGGTTGCGGATGGTGCGCGTGATCGGGTTGATCAGCGCATACGGATCGGTCCGCACGTGGACGAAGAGCCGCCCGGCCACCAGCGGTCCCTGCCCGAACGGGGTGTACAAGGTCATCGTGGGGGCGGGCACCAGGTGCTCGTCGTCAATATCCGCGGCGACACCGACGACGCGCATCGGCGTCGGCTTCCCGCCGGTAAACTGCAGCAATGGATCGGTGTAAGTGACATGCCGGTTGAGCACCTCGCGGTCAGGAAACATGCGCCGCGCCACCGTCTGGCTGATGATCGCCACCGGCTCGCTGCCCTGGCGGTCGAGGTCGTTGAAGTCGCGCCCGGCGAGGATGGGCACGCCCAACGACGCGAAAAATCCCGGCGACACGATTCGGAACTGGCCGCGCGGATCGTCCTCCCTGGTTCCACGATGGTAGCCTTCGGCGGTGAATTGTAGTCCCGGACCGAACGCGCCTCCCTCACGCCACGGGGTGAGGATTCCGATGGCGGCGGCGTCGACCCCCGGCAACTCGTGCACGCGCCGGATCGCCTCTTTGTAGAAGTCCACCACCTGATCCGGCGTCCGACCGTAGGTAAGCACCGGTACGTTGATGGCCAGCACCCGGCGCGTGTCGATGCCGGTATCGACCGCCTGCAGCGCAAGCAGCGTTTTGACCAGCATGGCGGCGCCGGCCAGCAATACAAAAGAGGCGGCGATCTGGGTAACGGCGAAGGCGCGCAGGCGCCCGCTGGCGCCGCCGGTGACGCGCACGCTCCCGGTGGCCAGGCTGATGCCGTGGCGGTCGCCCGAGGGGAGGCGCGGCACGAAGGCCAGCAGCACCGCGGCGGCCAGCGCGAGCCCGGCGCCGACCCACAGCATGCTGGAATCCACGGTCAAATCAAGCGCACGCACCGAGAACCGCGAGGCGTACCGCGCCAGGATCGCCACCATGGGCCGGGCGCTCAGCACACCGAGAGCCGCTCCGGCGCCGCAGAGCAGCAGGCATTCCGCCAACAGGACGCGCCGCAGTGCGGCGGTGCCGGCGCCGAGGGCAGTGCGGACCACAAATTCCCCTTCGCGGCGGATGGTCCGCGCCAGAATAAGGTTGGCGACGTTGGAACAGGCGATGACGAAGACCAGTCCCGAAGCGGCCAGTAGCACCCAAAGCACGGTCCTGGCTTTGGATGTGATCTCGTCGCGCAGGGGCGCCGCGGCGATACGGTACCGGTCGTTAACGGGATATGCGTCGGGATGCTCTTTCATCATCGCGCCGTGGGCCGTAGAGAGCTCGGCGCGAACCTGTTCGAGCGTCGCGCCCGGAGCCAGCCGCCCAAACAGCTCCGTCATCCGATGGATCCGCCCCGTCACCATGGTCGCCGACAGGTGATGCGGGCTGGTGACCACGTTGGCGATGATCTCCGTTTCCGTCGGATAGGGGATGGATGGTTCGAGCACCCCGACCACGGTGCCGGTTCGCGGCGGTCCGAAGGATTCGAGCCGGACGACCTTTCCGAGAACCGACGGGTCGCTTTTCAGCGCCTTCTTCCAGAACTGGTAGGTCAGGACCACGGCGCCGGCAGCGGTCGGGCCGTCATCGCGCATATCGAGCAGCCGCCCCAGCACGGGATGCAAGCCCATGACTTCGAAGTAGTTGCCGCCGACCACCCCGGCACGGAGCTCGCGCGGCTCGCCCAACCCGATCATGGTAAAGCCGATTTCGGAAAAGTCGCCGATGGCCCTGAATAATTTCACCCGCTGCCGGAGGTCTTGCATCTCCGGCACGGAGAACAGCGCATTCGCCATTCCCAGACCCTCCGCGCTCTGCCGGACGTAAATGAGGCGGTCTTCGTCGCGATTCACCAGCGGCCGCAGCAGAACCCCGCGGACCAGCGTGAAGATCGCGGCATTGGCTCCGATTCCGAGCGCCAGCGTGAGGACGACGATAAGCGTCAGCCCCCTGGCGCTGGCAAGCGAGCGGAGGGCGTACCTGATGTCGCGCGCAAAGACCCCAACCATCTCGCCTAAACTCAATCCTTCTGCGTTCGTTCCAGTCATGTCCGTGCTCCCCTTCCTTCGGCCTCTTCAAAACGACGTCGTTCCAGACCGGACGTTTTCGACAGGTCCCACAAAAAAAAACCGGGATTCCCTCCGACACCATACGCACGGCCGACGGCCGCTATTCTAATTGAGATACCACACCTCGGGCACCGTTCGGAAAGTAACACTTGTCTCGCGTGCGCGCGGGCCGGCTTCCGTGCCGCCAGCGCCATGCATCAGGAGAACCAAAACGTTTTGCAGCCGTGTGTTCGGCTCCGGGAGCCCGGGCCCAACCAAGCATAGGTGAGATTATATGGCGGAACCCTCTCGTGTGGCAGTGCGGCTGCCCCGTGTTGGGATCCTATTTTCGATGAGCGCCGGATGCCAAATTTGCCACGCATGCTCCGGCGTATTGCCCGGTATTGCCCGCTATAGAATCTGTCGATGCCTGTTCGCAGGGCAGAGTTTGTTTGTCTCAGAGCCTCTTGTCGTCTCAACAAAATCGGATTGTGCGGTAGGTGTACCCGGTTAGCTGATATCGTTCGCCGGAACCTCGGAGGCGCGACGGAAAGCAAGCTGTCTGAGCTATCTCGAAATCGAGAGCAGGTTGGGCGCGAGCGCCCCGACGGTGTCATTGTGGAAACGGCGTTTTGAGAATCTGGCATCGCTGGGTGAGCGGGGCATAGAGTTTGGAGGTCCGCGGATTTGAGTGGTTTGCCATCTGCTGCGCCTTCGATAAGGTTTACCCGCTGAGTTGTCAGATGATCTACGGGATCATAGTTTGCGTTTGAGGCGGAATTAAGCTCTCCTCCCACCAGATCGTCCACTCTTATCCTGTCTCTGGGTCGATCGTCGGCGACTCGGAGATAGGTGGGTCGGAATTCCTCCCGTGAAGCCCTTCACGTGACGAACCTAGCGGCTTCGTCTCTCCTAGCGGGCGGTGAGGGTTCTCCAACCACCCATGGGACCGCAAGCACTTGAAAACAGGTGAAGAGAAGCAGTGGAAATGCTGTGGAAATCAGCTGTCATTGCCCACTGCTGAAGAGGAACTTGTGCGGTAACACCGTTTCGCGACCGCTAGTCACGTCTGCTGTAGGCCCAGAAGGCTCAGCCAGTGTGATTCCTGGAGAAACGAGCGACAGTGAATCGTACGACTTCACCAATCCATGCACCAAAGGCGAATGGTACCAATATCCACCAGTCCCAAAAAGGAACCGATGCGAGCCAATCCGGTGGGCCGTTGTAAATGATGGTTGTGCAGGGTGTATAGAAGGTCGACTGCCTAGGCCAAATCACCCGCTGAATCGAGCGTAACGGGCACTCAATATGGTCAAGTAACGGGAAGTGCGGGTCTACATGCGCCCACCGCACAATAACCCTGGACAGGCTCACCATCAACGCCAGTATTAAGCCGGGCGGGACGGTCCATTTGATGTGCTCTCGTCTCATAATCTGCATCCGAGTCCGAATGTAAGATCTCCGGCGCCTTGCACCTCGCGCTGCATCTCGAAAACGGTATTCCGCAAGGGGCAGAAAGTGGCTTTCGGAGACTTTGCTCGCGGCTCCCACCTCGAAACGATGCCACGCCGATGGGGCGGTCAATGCTGCACCGCCGTCTGGCCTGCCGTAACCATCGTTGCCACCACCGTCGATCGCGGCGGTTCCGCCGCCATCGGAATGCGCCAAACGGAAGCGCTGGCGGCGTGCGCGGTTCGCCCGCCGAGAGAACCGCGACGCCTGGCATCGGCCTGTGCCGGTCGTGCAATCGCCACGATATGGCGCACTATCCCCGTTAGTTTCGCCGGACGATGCCCGCTCGGCGGGTACGGCGTCTGTCGTGCCATGGCGCCTATTAGCCGAACGCTTAATCGCTCGTTTTGTCCAAACAGACGTTCCGAACTAAAGCAATGAGTTCGCTGGACTGATAAGGTTTACGGATGTAAAACCAGGGTTGCTGCCCACCGATAGTTGCCAGCACCCGATCTCGGCTGTACGCGGACATGATAATCACCTTCATGTCGGGTTGAATACGCCGCAATTCGTGCAGGACCTCCGCGCCGGACATGACGGGTAAGGTCAGATCCAGAAGAACTACGTCGATTTGTAGTGCGCTGGCCCGAAAGAGATCTATCCCAGTCTTGCCGTCGGCGGCTTCGATCACCTTGAGGCCTTTTCTTCGTAACAACATGGACACAGCACGGCAGAGTGCCGCCTCGTCCTCAATGAAGAGGACAGTGCCGGCAAGGTTTCCAACTTCACCTGCCGGCGCGGGCACCGTGATGTTCGCTGGCGTCCCGGACTCCGCCTGGCCAGCGCACGGCAGTAGGACATCAAAGCGAGAACCCTGGCCGGGCGCGCTTGTTACGTTTATTACGCCGCCGTGGTTCCGGATGATCCCCTGCACGGCGGCGAGCCCCAGGCCTCGGCCGGTGAATTTGGTCGTGAAAAACGGATCGAAAATCCTGCCTTGGATCTCTTCCGTCATGCCACAACCGGTGTCACTGACTTCCAACCGCACATAATCGCCATGGGACAAATTGGACGCATCGGAGTCCTGGTCTACTTGTACCTGCGTCACGCAAACGGAGATGGCTCCCTCCTTTTCTCCCAGAGCCTCCGAAGCGTTGGTGATCAGGTTCATCACAACCTGCCGGATTTGCGCTGCGGTGCCGCGGACGGCGGGGACGTTCTCAGAGAGATTGACCTTCAATATGGCGGTTTTTGAAATTGAGACCTTCAGGAGTTGCAGCATGTCGCTGACCAGTCGGGATACATTGACGGTCTCGAATGGCGCATTCTCTTGTCCCGCATAAGCCATCATCTGGCGCACAATGTCGGTGGCACGAACCGCAATACTTTTGATTGTCTCCAATCCGGCATAAGCAGATGACCCGAGGGGAAGGCCCGCCAATACGAGTTCAGAGTTTATGAGTATGCCGCCCAACAGATTGTTGAAATCATGAGCGATGCCACCGGCCAACACACCTAGGCTCTCCAGCTTCTGTCTGGCCAGGGCTTCTATTTGGGCGCGCCTGAGATCCGTAATGTCGATGTCAGAGCCGATATAGCCGACAAAGACGCCGTCAGTTCCAAAACGGGGAACACCGCTGCACAACACCCAGCGGTACTCTCCATCCGCACGGCGCGCCCGAAACTCGATTTGGAAGTTGCGGCGCGCGTCGAAGGATGAATGAAGGATTTCAGAGCAGTGCTCCAAGTCCTCTGGATGAACGAGGCCCACCCAGCCCCTGCCCAGTTCCTGTTCCGGGGTTCGGCCGGTAAAGTCCAGATATGTCTTGTTGAAGAAGGTGACCAGTTTGTCCGGACCCATCACCCAAATCATTACAGGCGCCGTGTCGGCCATGTTCCGGAAGCGCTCCTCGCTTTCCTGAAGGGCAGCCTCCGCTTGCCGGCGCGTGTCCTCCGCCCGTTTGCGCTCTGTGACATCCTGGACGATGCCGTCGTAATATAAGACGCTGTCATCGAATCCGCGTACTGCCCTGGCGCTCTCGCGAACGAATAACACCGTGCCATCCCTGCGCGTCCATGCGGCCTCGATCCCGCGCACGACGCTCTCCGATTTAAACCGCTTTCGAAATGCGGCGCAGGAATATCCGGGCTCGAAGCCCTCTTCCTGGAGATTGCGTTCGCGCAGTTCGTCGAAGGACTCGTACCCCAGCATGCTCAGCAGCGCCGGATTCGCCATCAGGATGTGGCCTTCCGGCGTGGTGCGGTATAGGCCGACCGTCGTATTTTCGAACAGGCTGCGGAATCGGTTCTCACTCTCACGCAAAGCTTCCTGGGCCTCCACTAGTCCCAGGTTTTGCAACTTCAGATTGAGCGACCAGTACAGCGCTCGATGGACGCGCCACGTGGTAACTAGCGTAGCAACACAGAAAACAGCGGATAGCAGCCCCATGACAACGTGCACCTTGTCGCCCTCAACAAGGAAACGCGCGGCCATGGGGAGGCCGGTCGGGATCATGAAGGCCAGGAACGCTTCGGGCACGGGCGCCAGCAAAAAGGCTGCACCCAGCATCATGCCGCCCAGCACGAAAGCGAGAATCACCTGGTTCGCCAATTCTCCCTTCGGGTAGAGGAGAACGGTGCCCGCGCCCCAGCCCAACCCTGCAAGACCCGCACCCACCGCGAAAGCGGCGCCCCACCTCCGGGTCTGCGTCGAGATTGCGGAACTGCGTCGGTAATGGCGCGCCAGAGTGAGGCGGGCCGCCGCTACCGCGACCATGTAAAACAGCCAGCCCAATATATCGGGACTTGCAATGCGTCCTTCGACGTAGGCTAAGACCAGGGCCACGACTACTGTGACCGAAACCGCTACGTCGGCGTTGGTATAGAGCAGGCGAACCAATTCGGCGCGGACTAATCCTTTTCTCTTCTGATCCTGGTTCACCCGCGCTGCTTCGGCCAGTGAAGAACTCAGAGACATGGTGGAGACCCGTAAGGGCCCGAAGTGCTTCACTGTATCACGAGTCATCAGATCGATAGCAAGACAGTAGTTGCTCACGGCTATTCCCAATTCAAGACCGCTTGTCGGAAACCACGGTTGTCGAGATGCCCTGATTCAGCGACCCTCAGCGCTCCAGCCGCGCCGCCGGGCCACTTTTCCGGATTTTCTCGAGTTTTTCACGGGACCGAGGTTGCTATGGCTCGCGTTCCCTGATTCGCCTTCGAGAACGGCTTCCTCGATGACGGCCTGATACCACTCGACTCCTTTATTCATGCGGTTTCGATGTGATGAAGACGTTCTGGACGTCAACGCCCCATGGGTTGTCGCAGCACAACTAACCGAAATCGCCAATCAACTGTCAGTTCCTATCGTGGGCATCCGCGGTACCGTCCGACCACTTCGAGACTGGAACCAGGAACACGGTCACGCGCTCTGTGGCTCGGGGGCTCCGATAATCGGAGACCCTGGCAGGTCCGCGCCCCAGGCCTTTTGCCTCAGTTA
>JAGWQP010000267.1 GCA_028876805.1 Acidobacteriota bacterium
CGAATGGATCCGATGGGAACTTCACGCCCTTCGAGACCACGGTAATGGCCGCGCCTTCCAGCGCGCCCATCAAGGCTGGCTCTTGCAACAGTTCGGCCAAGTTGCCGTTGAGATTGGCGTCCCATCCGGTAGTAGCCTCGACTGGCAAGCGATCGACTTGCGGATTGAAAGCGTGACCACTGGTTGAGTCGCTTTCGTCATAACCGTTGAAGTAGGCCCATCCTGTGCCCGGGCAACTCACCGTACCGGTTGGATCATATTGGTTCGGAATTCGATTGACATCGCCCGGATTGCCTCCTGGGTTGGTGTTGATTGGCGAACCATTCAACCCAAGGCCAAACAGACAAACGATCCGCTGGCGCCAGGCGTTCAATTTCTGCTCGCCTGCCGGGTGCGTATTGGCGTTGATGATGCTGGTGGCAGCTCCGACACCTTGCAGCCGGACCGGCTTCCACATGATCAACACTTCGTTGTGGTTCGAGGATGTTTCGACGCAGGTGGTGGTCGGCGCCGTGGCCGTGGCGCAGGAGGTTCCCGCCGCGGCCGTCGGAGCTGGCGTGAACGCCGGGTCGACAATCATCAGGTCGCCCGGAGCAGCCGCGTCAATCGCCGTCTGGATGGAGACCGAAGGAGCAACGTGAGTCGGGGCTCGCCCGCCGACGGTGACGGTTACGGTGTCGACCGAGCGCCTGCCGTTCCCTGCGGTGATGACCAATTCACCGCAATAGGCCACGCCGTAGTTGGTCTGTCCTGCCCGGCCCGCGTATTGTGCTTGCTGCTGAACCAGGCACGGTTGCACCTGGTTGCGGTTAAGATTACCGGTTGCCGGCACAGTCACCTGGATCTGCGTGTCGCTCCAATTCGAGATTGTCGCAGCCACGCCGCCGATGGTCACGCTTGACAGGGTGTTGCAGGTGGCACTCGTGGCGCTTGGCGCCGTGCACTGCGCCCCGAAGCCAAAGTGGCGCTTGACGGTCTTCTGATTGTAAGGAGCCGTCGTGGCTCTGGGCCCGGCGTAGGCGTAGTTGGGCACCATCTGGTCGCCCAGGGCCCTAATCGTGAGGGTGTGACCCGCGGCGCTGACCCACGGACCAAGCCCATCGCCGTCCACTTCTTTGACCGCCGGCGTGGCATCTGGGTAGGAACAATCCACGTTGTTGTACCCCGCCCCCTCGAATGCGGCGGTGGGCACGACCGGCGTGTCCATGTATTGTGTCTGTCCCGGCATAAACGGGATCTCGTAGCAGAACTGGCTATAGCCCTGCATGAACAGCGGATCCGTGATCATTTGATTATAGGTCGGGTTGGCTGCGCCATTAATCGTCGCCCGGGTGTCCAGGATCGGTCCCGGATCGTTCATGCAGGTGACCATCATGGTGGGCCCGTACCCGGTCGGGTTGGGCGGGTTGACTTCCCAGGTCGAGTATGTCAACCCATCGTAGGTACCCCAATGGTCGGCATACACCCGTGAGATTTCGTTCCCGGCCCAATCCTTGATCGAGACCGGCATGTCCGGGGGAGAAAACTTCTCTCCGAAGACCGGAGAGAAGGGATCGAATTCGGATGTGAAGTCGTCCGTGATAACACCGGTGAAGTGAGAGGCCACGTGGGTCGAGCTGAAGATGTAGAACTTCGCCAGCGCGGACTCCTGGTCCTGCAGGGTGACTTCCTTGCGGTCGCACAGATTCCGCGTCGCTCCTGCAAACGCCGCCACTTCCTGAGCATACGGGAAGATGCTCATGTAGTCGGGCACGACACGCAGCTCGCCCACACAAGGCCAGAATTGCTCTACGCTTCCTGTGTCCCCTTCACCGCGAACCAGGTGCTGAGTGCCTAGGTCCGTCGTCGGATTCTGCGCATTGTTGGCGTTGTAGCTAGCGCCCACAGCGGCTTGGTCGGGGATAATGAAGATGGAGCCGAGCCCGCCGAACTGCTGCGTGACCGGCGCAATGTAGTTGTCGCCGATCAGGATGTTCTTGTCCTCTTCCTTCACCAACTCATAACCCGGAGGCAGTACGACCTCCACCACATACTTGCCGGCTGGAAGCATGGGCGTGCCATTGCGGTATGGGTCGGTCGTGTCGGGATTCGGAATACAGATCGTGCAGTTGGTTCCGGCGGGCTTGCCAGTCGTCGGGTTGATCCCCGTGACGCTGGGGAACTGGTACATGCCGTCGTACACTGCCGGCTGGAGCTGGTTCCAGTTGTGCATGCCGTCGTAGCACTTGAACTGGGAATTGTTTGGAATCGTGTGCGGCGCGGTCCCCCTGTGCTGGCTATTGTACACATCCAGGTAGTCTGGCTGGTTGAGCAGCGTGAAGTAGAACAAGTCAGAGGTCGACTGGCCCGGGCAGCTCATATTGGGCATGTTATCAGACCGGAAACCCTGCGCCCAATCGTCCCAGCTGCTGGTCTTCGTGGTATCTACCAACCTGAGGGTCGGCGTCACCCCGTCCGCCGCAAACCCTTCTTGGTAGAGGTTCACGGTCACGTTCGGGACATTCGGCGTCCAGCTCACGTGCAGGATGAGCTGTGGATCGTCGAAGGGGCGCGTGGAAGCGTAGTTCACTTCGCCGTGAATGCCGCCGTTCTCCCCCAGTGCGTAAGGCTTCTTGCCGAACTCGAGGAAACTGTTCTGGCCGGAGAAGCCCTGCCAGCCTTCGCTTGCAACCCAGGGCGGATCGATTCGTCCCGTGGAACCACCTGGACCGCCAGGCGTAAGCGGAGCCGGAGCACCGGTGCAGTCCGCGTTGGCGCAATAGTACGCGCCCGGCACCCGCAAGATCGAGGGCAAAGCGACCGCGGTAGGTTCGGCTGTATTCGCCATGAAGTGGGCAATCGTGGAGTTTCCGCAAGGCGGATAGCCGGCGCCGTTTATGCTGCCCCCGCAGGTCGTTAGCGTGCCATCGGCAGGTCCGCCCGCGTCATAGACGACGTGAGTCCCGGTGGTCTTGTAACGGGTCGAGTCCGTTTCAATCACGTACCAACTGAAGAGCGGAAAGACTTCGTTAAACCCGGCGTTCCCGTTCAGGTCGGTGTTGTTGAAGTTAGAATAGCTGCCGTCGCGGAAGCGAATGTTCGTCGGCACCAGGGTGAGCCCGGCTTCGTTGTTATCGCGAACGCCGTCGCCATTCGCGTCGAAGAAGGTCGAAGTGTAGATATTCGCCTGCCACTGGTTCGTCGGAAGCTGCCCCAGGTCGCAGGTCCCTGCCGCCGTACTGGAAGTGTTTCCCTTGCAAGCGGAAAAGCCGCTGCCCAACCCCACCGGTGTCGAAAGCCCGTCCACAAGCATGTCGTTCCACTGGTCAAAGACTGTCACCCTCCAGTTTCCGTCGGGAAGGCCTGTCAGGGTGAACGACCCATCAGCGGCGCACTTGGTGAAGGCGAAATCTTCGCCGTCCGGGTCGCCAAAGCTGACGTAGCACTGTGTAAAGGAAAAGCTGCTGTTATCACCGCTGCCGTAGAGTCTCTCATCCGGCGTGCGGCTCATGCGGGTGGTGCTGACGAACCCCTTCACTGTGTTGGTGCAGGGAACAGCGCCGGGAGGTTGAAATGGGTCGGTACCAGCGCAGACGGCCGCTAAGCGGCTGTTGATGATTGCCGGGTTGGCAAAGCCAATGGCCACGTGCCAGCCCGCCGGACCAAATTCCTGGAAGTAGCTGGGTTCACCGATCCGCAGGAAGGAATCGTGGGCCTTCTGGCCGTCCAGCGTGTTGGTTTGTAGCCACTCTTCCCCGCGGGCGATGCGGTCGGCCGACGGCGTGGCCACCACGCCGTACCTTCCCTGCATCATGTTCGGAACGACGGCCTGGCCCGCAAGCGGCGAGGGAGTTACGCCGTCCTCTTCGAACTCCGGGCAGGTCACGATTCTGCCGGAGATCCCTATGGTGCCCACCGAACCGGGTGCATTGCCGTGCGACGAATCCATGCCAACCAACGCATTGGGCGTAAGCGGGCAGGCGTCCTTCCCCGTGAGGGGGTCGATTGTTCCAGCCAAGGCGTTCGATAGCGGCTGGTTGAACATGTCGTGTGTTAATTGTCCGGTGGCATCACCGGTGCCGCCGGCATCGTCAAAGAGGATAATTTCAAAGCCACCGAGCCCTGGCTCATTGTTGGTGTTGACTGCGCCCGTTCCACCGCCGCCATCCTGCTCGCCGTTGAGCGGGAAGTCATCCTCAAATACAAACACCGAGAGTTTCGCCGGTGGGTAGGGCGAGGGCTGCGTCAGTATCGTGATGGGTGCAAAGGTGCCCGTACATGTGGTTGCGCCCCCAGCTGGCGTGCAAGCGGCCGCGATGGGTGCGCCACCCATGCCGTGACCGCAGCTTCCCGCCGCGACTCCGGCGGGCGAACAGTCAGGCGGCCCTGCATACACGTTTTGAAATGGAACGGCCGCGTCGCCGGGCAGGATGGAAATGTAGTAGCGCTTGCCCGGATCAAGAACAGCCGAACTGGGAAGGGTTGGAGTGAATCCGTTTCCTGTGGCATCGGGACGGCAAACGCCATCGCCGATATCGCACACAGCAAACGCGTGTCCCGTAGGCGTGACCATTGTCTGGCCACCCTCGCAAGAGAGTGAACCGGTGCAGCCCGCCGCCACGACCGGCATGTAGCTGGTGTGGAAATTCACGCCAAAGATCGGAGTAGACCCGGCCGTGCTGGTTTGCGATGGGCAGCCTACTGGCGGAGTGGTCGTGTTCGTTGCGCAGTTAGGGTCGACGTAGAACGTGCGGTCTTCCTCAATAATCCAGCGATAGTCGTTAATCGGGGTTGTCTTGTCCGCGCCATCCAGCACCGTGACCTGAAGATTGCTCGCCGCAGGGAAGGTCACGGTCACCGGTTGCGCTGTGCTCGACGTCCCCTGTGAGTTCTGGGCCTGGTAGTTAAACGTGTAGACGCAACCAGCAGCATTTGTGCAGGCGGTGGGGATGGTAGCTGTGAACCCGCCCTCGGAGTCCACATAGAGCGTCCCGCCCGCGGCCGAGAAAACCGGCGCAGGCGAAGTCACCACCTTCAGGGGATAGTTCCCTGAGTCCGAGTCCGCGGGATGGCCCGACAGATCGTACTGAGTACCCAGCACGCCGGGACTCTTGATGGCTATAGATGTGGCCGTGTTGGCCTTGTAGGAGCGCGCGTACGCCGTGACGCCGCCGAAGCCGCAGTTACTCCCGGTGCTGCCGCATGCACCCAGCGTGATTGTAGTGGTTATACCGGACGAGCATGTCCCAGTCCCGGAAGTAATGGCACCGTTCGCGCAGTAAGTAAACACATCCGTGGTAGTGTTACCAAAGCCGGGATTGGGAGTATAGGTAAACGTGCCGTTAGCGTTCAGGACGAGAGTGCCATTCGTACCCGTTGATGGAACGAGCTGAACGCCATAGACATTGGTATCGTTGGCGATCACGCCTTTGCTTGGGTCCAAGATGGTCAGGGGCGTACAGGAAACCGCTGTGGCTGCACAAGGAACAACCGAGTTGTAGGTATCTGCACGTGCCACCGCGGAGGTCAATACCGGCGCAACCGGCAGCCCAGAGCCGTTGATGCTGATGTAAGCGAGCATGCCGGCATCGCGCGCAATGGCATTGCCCGACAGGCTCAACTCTCGGTCGTAGATCGGGAGCGAATTCCCGACAGTCGCGGGTGCATTGATCATCACATCGTACGTCTTACCCGCGGCCATAAACACTTCGCTCTGGACGCGGGGAACGCCCGGCAAAGGGTTGCCGTCCTCTGCGATGAGCGAAAACCCAGAAGGTGGAACAGCCGGGGCGACTGCGGTCCCCGTCTGCGATCCGACGATGGAGGGCACGTGCATGCGCAAGCCGGCATTGACCAGGCGAACCAGAACGTTGCCGGTCACGCCCGTGGCCGGCGCAGCGGCGAATTGCGACGACGCCGCGTGCGTTTTATCGAACGCTACCCCGTTTATCAAGTAATACAAGGGTCTATAGTTGACCGCGGGAGGATAGCACTGCTGGTAGGTCGGTGAACTCAGATTGCCGCAACCGCCTGGCTGGCCAGACCACACCATCGTTTCACTGAAGCCTGCCGTGTTGACCGCGGCGTCGACCGCGTTATTTTGGACGGCGTCGATTTCACTGAAGAGCAGGTCGACATCCCCATTGTAGGTCACCGCGGGAGTGGTGCCCACCGCGGGATAAGCAGTTCCGGGAGTCGCGCAAGTGGTAGCCGCGGCGCCGGGTGCACAAGTGACCACCACCATTCCGTACAGTCCCATAGGCCCCTGGATGGACGGGTGCGTGCCGGACTCAAGGAGATACGTCCCCGGCTTCAGCGCACGACTCGCCGCCGTACCGCCGCAAACGCCCCAGCACAGCGAGGTGGGCGTTGTCGCTCCCACAGCTACTTCGGTCGAGAAGGACTGCACGCGGTCGCCCTGCGTTGGAGGAACACCGACCCCCACAGGCGGGACACCCGGGCCAGTGCCGGCAATAGGCCAGGTGACCGCCTGGGCGTTGGTATGATCCGGGCTCGGCGTGGTCGTTCTTTGCGTCACGTCGCCAAGGCCGCCGCCCAACTGCCCCACGATCACTAGCGATGTGGGCACGGTGTTTGCAACCGCAGCACCGGTCGGCGTAAACGACAGACTGTTCGTAAGATTAATCTGCAGGTCTTGTCCAGCGGGAACAGTAATGACGACGGGAGACCAGGTGGACGCTGTAGATACCGATAACGGATTCAACGCGGAGCACGTCGCGGTTGAGCCAGCCACAGCAGCGCCGCAGAAGTAGCCCCACATGTGCACCGTCGTACCATCTGGCAGGGTGGTGGTCGTCGGCGCGGCAGTCAGATTGACCTGCTGCTGACCGACAGCTGCCACCGCGCCGAAGAGAAGAACAGCGGCGGCTAGCAGCGTGGCATTCAGAGTAGCTTTAAGAGTATGGATTCGCATCGTGCTCCTCGTCGTCATTTAAATTCCTCAATTACATGGACTCATCAATTACAAATTCCCGGGAATCCACCAGCATCATCATCAACATTCCTCCGGGGAAAATATTGTTGGTGGTAATTTCGCGCTCGTTGTGGGAGTGCCACATGAAAGCAAAGCCAGCTTCGCTCGCTGGCGGGTTTGCAATGGTACCGGAAGGCGGGGTTGAGCCCGTCTGGCCGCAGTTTGGCGCGTTACTTTGACGTGCATTGGTGGGCATGCATCCAGTCGCTCGAACCGTCGCATCGGGACCGAGGTAGGGACTTCCGCCATACCACGCGCCGTTCGTAAAGATGTTCGGATCGGGCAGGGTAGCCGGCCCGCCGCCA
>JAGWQP010000268.1 GCA_028876805.1 Acidobacteriota bacterium
ACGCCGTCAAAGAGCAGAAATGCGATCGTGACGCCGGATAGGATGCGTCCCGCCCAAACCAGTTTGCTGGACGCCGGGGAGGTTTCGATCACCGATGACATAGGCTTTTACTCCTTAGTTGGCCTTGGCGCTCACCATCCATGGAAGGCCAAAGCGGTCGACAAGCATCCTCAACTAGAATGCCCGGAACTTTTCTTGGGATCGGCATGCGGAGCCGCTCGTTTTCTGCCAGGCGACCGAAGACCCTTACTACCTCCGGCAGTGGCGGGGTTTCGAGCGTCACCGAGAAGCCTTTCGGCCCTCTCACCGCGGTCCGGCTACCACCCGGCGCCCATGAACATCCGGCCACCCACTTCGAGCTCGGTCGCGAGGATCTTGGTGCGCCGTGGCGTGGGCACATGCTCGGCGGCCGGCTTGCCTTCGCGCGTACCCATGGCTTCGGTGCGACCGCCGATAGACCCTGGTAGAACCGAACCGCCTCCGTGCCTTCGGCTTTGAAACGATGTGGATTGAGTGGCATCGTCTTCTCGTTTTCTTTTGGGACCCTAAGCATCTGGCAGGCCGCTGATTTCGAGGACGGGCCGGATTTCCACAGTGCCCCAGCGTCCGGCCGGGATCTCGCCCGCAATCTCGATTGCCCGATCCAGGTCTTCGGCTTCAATGAGGAAGAAACCGCCCAGTTGTTCCCGCGTCTCGGCAAACGGACCATCGGTGATGAGCCGTTTGCCTTCGCGAACGCGCACGCTCGTCGCGGTTGACGTAGGGTGGAGCGGTGCGGCAGACAAGTAGCTGCCGCTGGTCGCGAGCTGCCTTGCGTACGCCGCAGAGTCCCGATAGCACTGCGCACGCTCGGATTCGCTCAGCCCGTTCTCCTCCAGGTAAATCAGCAACATATATTTCATGCTCGAGTCTCCCTCGGTGAATCGAGCCGGTTGACGCCAAATCGACAGCCGGCCGGCAAAATAATTCTAAGATCGGGTATGCCCATAGACGCCGCAACCGCTGTGGAAGCATTGTACCGCTCGGATTGGGGCCGCATCGTGGCCACGCTGATCCGGCTTCTAGGCGACTTCGATTTGGCGGAAGAATATGCACAAGAGGCATTTGCGGCTGCTCTGGAACAGTGGCCAAAGGTGGGTCTGCCGGAGTTCCCGCGCGCGTGGATCGTCCAGACCGCCCGCCATAAGGCGATCGACCGCCTGCGGCGCCAAACCCTGTTTACCGAAAAGATCCAATCGCAGCTGGTCCACGAACTCGCTACCGCCGGTCCCGAGCCGGAGTACGAGACCCACGAGATTGCCGACGAGCGCCTTCGGCTGATCTTCACCTGTTGCCATCCGGCGTTGGCCCAGGAAGCCCAGGTTGCCCTGACGCTTCGAGCCCTGTGCGGACTCGAAACCGACGAGATTGCCCGGGCGTTTCTGGTCCCGACCACCACGATGGCTCAGAGGCTAGTGCGGGCGAAACGCAAGATCCGGGACGCCCGCATTCCCTATATCGTCCCTGCCCGAAGCCAGGTCGCCGAACGGCTCGATGCGGTGCTCAGGGTGATCTATCTGGTCTTTAATGAAGGCTATGCGGCAACACGCGGCGAGCGGCTGATCCGGACCGATCTGTCCGAGGAAGCGATTCGTCTAGGCCGGCTGGTCCGGACGTTGCTCGCGGCGGGCGAGGTGGATGTCCCGCGGGCGGAGGCGACCGCCCTCGTCGCCCTGATGCTGCTTCACGATGCGCGGCGTGAATCGCGCATCGATCCGGCAGGAGACCTGGTTGTGCTCGACGAACAGGATCGCAGCCGCTGGAACCGGCGACAGATCGCCGAGGCCCAGGCCCTGGTCGGCGAGGCTCGCGAAGGCGGGCGCGGGCCCTACGCGCTGCAAGCGGCGATCGCGGCGGAGCATTGCAAGGCTGGACGGGCCGAAGACACCGACTGGGGCGAAATCGTCCGCCTCTACGATCAACTGCAGCTCCTCGAACCCTCGCCCATCATCTTGCTGAACCGCGCGGTGGCGATTGCGATGGCGCAGGGTCCCCAGTCTGGGCTGGCTCTGGTGGATACGCTCGCGGCCAGCGGCGATCTTGAAAACTACCACCTGTTACACGCCACGCGCGCCGATCTGCTACGCCGCATCGGCTCGCGCGTGGAGGCGGCCCAGAGCTATTTGCGGGCGCTCGAACTGGTCGCCAACGACCGCGAGCGGAGATACCTACAGCGGCGCCTGGGGGAGGTTCAGTCCGAATCATGAGGGTTCGCGTAGGGATTCCCAGCCGTGCTCTAGGGCGGATGGACGCGCCTTGTCCGTCGGCGTACAGTTGGGTGCGTATGGAATGAGTCTGAGGATCGACTTACTATCTCATTGGATTTATTCTCATCTGTTGAACCAGCCAGCTCAGATCCGCACGTGTTCGGAGCCATCCCGCCTTATCACAGGGCCGGCCGCGGTTGGGGGGAGCGAGGCGCGTCCGGGACTACCAGATCGTTTTTCGCGGCGTCTGCCAACGGTGTCCGAACAAGCGACATCACCACAGGTGAGAGGAGAGAACCAGGGTAAAGTTGCCAGACAGGGAACAAGCGGGCATCGACGTGAACGTCCTGATCGATAGGCTGGTGCGCGCCGGCAAGTGGAGCACGAGGCTTGGTTCTGGGCCCGTCGGGACATTTCCGGCGCGGCGTGCCTGGCTCTTCGCCCTACGTGAGCCGCTTCC
>JAGWQP010000269.1 GCA_028876805.1 Acidobacteriota bacterium
AGAGTTGAGGTCTCAGCATGGTGCGCGCAGTTTGGTGGAGGAACGGGACGGGCGGTGCCCGGCCAGCCCTGCTTCGGCGGGGGGCGTATCCGGGCGCAAACGCGTCGTTTGGCGGTCATCCGTCGCGCGTCGCGACGTGATTCGGGACCGCCGGGCTGTCTCGCCCAGGCAAAGAAGGTGAAACGCAACTGAGATCCGACTGAGATGGCGAAAATTGACAGCTTCGCGAGAGCGATGTTATATTGGCCCCGACACGAGGAGGCCCACCTCCTCGAGTGTTCCTGGGGGGGGTATCGAATGAAGAAGACCATCGCGGCATTGGTTCTAGCTGCCACCTTGCCGTTCTCGCAAAACTTGGCTTTTGCGCACCATGGACAGGCGGGTTACAACAACACCGCGCCGGTTACGGTCAAAGGTAAGGTGACCGACTTCCTGTTTTCGAATCCCCATTGCATCGTGTCCTTTGACGTCAAAGGCGACCACGGAGATGTTCAGAAATGGCAGGGAGAATTGACCAGCCCCAATCATCTGATTCGGGCCGGGTGGAACGCGCATACGCTCAAGCCAGGCGATGACGTGACGATCACGGGCTGGCGTGCCAAAAGTGGCGCGAATTCCCTATGGATTACCAAAACCATTGTGAACGGCGAAGAGCTGAAGACGGCCCCGGAAGACTAATGCGGGTATCGGGAGGCGCCTGAAATGCGACATTGGTCACGAGTCCTCATCATCGGAGCGGCGTCAACCCTCCCGCTCCTTATATGGGCGCAGCCGCCCGCCCCTCGTCAAGCGACCGCGCCGGATCTGTCGGGCGTGTGGAACTTGAGAGGGTCGCCCGCCACGCGGTATTGGTCCTGGACCTTCAGCGCGACCGATCCACCGATGACGCCGTGGGCTCAGGAGAAGTTCAACCTAACCAAGCCGTCGTTCGGGCCAAGATCGTTCGAGGATTCCAACGACCCGGTCAATCCCACCACATTGAACTCGGTCGGATGTTTTCCCCCAGGAGTGCCCCGCATTTACCTGCAGCCGTTTCCCATGGAAATCATTCAGACCCCGGGTCGTGTGATCGAGTTTTTTGAGTTCAACCACTTCGTCCGGCAGATCTGGACCGATGGCCGCCCGCACAATACGGCTCTCGGGGCGACGTGGATGGGAGATTCGGTCGGCCACTGGGAGGAGAACACGCTGGTGGTCGACACCATCGGCTTTAACGACAAGACCTGGGTCGACCGCGCCGGCCATCCGCACAGCGACCAGATGCACGTCACCGAGCGCTTCCGCCGCGCCGAACCGGACTTCCTGACGGTCGATATCAGTGTCGAGGATCCGAAGGCGTACACCAAGCCGTGGGGCGGGCAACTCCGTTTTCAGGCGCATCCGAAATGGAATATCGGCGAGATGGTGTGCGAAGACAACGTAAATTTTGACGAATTCCTAAAGAACGAGGCGAAGGGGAAATAGCCGCAATCGGCGCGCCGACGGCGCACCCGCCACGTGAGGGGGAGGCTCTCATGAAAAGATTTCCCGCGTTGCCTTTAGCGATCGTAGCATTCGGCGTTGCCAGGGCCGGCTGGGCACAGACGCGTCCTCAGTGGCCGTTTCTTGTTCCGGACAAGGAACAGCCACCCGCCAAAGCCGAGGCGGGGCCCATCCGCATTCCGGACAGTTCCAAAACCTACACGGCAGCGGAAATCGATAATCTCGCCCATCCGCCGGATTGGTTTCCTGACGAGCACGGCCCCGTACCGAGGGTGGTCGAAGGTGCGTCGGGCTTAACGGCACTGGCGTGCGGCTCGTGTCACTTAATGCGGGGGCAGGGCCATCCTGAATCCGCCGACCTAGCCGGAATGCCGGTCGAATATATCGTGCGGCAGATGACCGATTTCAAAAACGGCACGAGAATCGACCCCGCGCGGATGAACGCCATTGCGAAGATTACCTCGGAGGAAGACGCACGCAAAGCCGCCGAATGGTTTGCTGCGCTCAAGCCCACGGTGTGGGTGAAGGTCATGGAGAGCACCACGGTGCCGAAGAGCTTCGTGAGCACGAGAGGTCGCATGCGGCTGCCGCTACCGGCCGGCGGGACCGAGCCGCTGGGAAACCGCATCATCGAGTTGCCCCAGGACGCGGCGCGAGCGGAAAGCCGCGACCCGCACTCCGGGTTTGTCGCCTATGTCCCGGTCGGCAGCATCGAGAAAGGCAAGCGCCTGGTCGCGAGCGGCGGGGCAGGGAAGACGATCAACTGCAACATCTGTCACGGCGATGATCTGAAAGGCTTGGGGGATGTGCCGCGCATCGCCGGCTTGCACCCCATTTACATCGGGCGCCAGCTATACGCTTTCCAGGGCAGCGAATACAGCGGCACCTCGGCGGCGCTCATGAAAAAGGTAGTCGCGAAGCTGGCCGATGAAGACATCCTCGCGATCTCGGCGTACGTGGCTTCGCTCGCACCGTAACCGGGCCCCTGCTCGGGCCGGATCTGGACCCGGCAGTCGGTGAGGCATTCACGCCTCCCGAACCAGGTGCTTGGCGGCCCAGTCGGGAAGCACCGGGGACCGCATGCCGCGCGGCCCGCCCGCGTTCGAGGCTTGGTTGTGACCGGTACCTTCAACCATTTCCCGCTTTGAGTTCACCGCTGCCTGATAGAGGCGGTAGGCACCCTGCGGGTCCATGATGCGGTCGTCTTTGCTGAAGCCGATCAGCATCGGACACTCGATCTGACGGGCCCTTCCTTCCAACGTATAATCTGCCAGCTTCTTGCGCGCATCGGCGAGATCGCGGGCCCCGATGATCCAGCGTACGCGCTCTTGAATCGGCGGGTAATAATCGAAAATATCCTACTCGAGACAGAACGAGCCGCTGCTCATGAGTGCGGCTTTGATCCGCTTGCCGCCGCTGGCGCAACGGGGAGCGCCGTAGCCGCCCATGCTGATGGCCTGCATTCCGATGCGGTTGGCATCCACGTCCGCGCGCGTTTCCAGGTAGTCGATCATGGCTTTCGAAATGCGCTCCGTGTCAGGCGGCAGATGGAGATCCTTCAGACGCAGGGCCCCTCCCTGGCCGGGAAAATCGACGGCGAGATAGGCCAGACCGCGGCCCATGTAGGCGCCGGCGTTTTGGATCGTGGCTTCTGCCATGGTGTCGGCACCCTGGAACGCGATCACGGTGGGGAACTTGCGGCCGGCAGCTCCGTTTGGCTTTCGGAAGTAGCCGTCTAGCATCGTGCCTTCGTAGTTGATCCGCACGCGCTCGAAGCTCGGGCGCACCAACTCCCAGGCCTTGTCGAAAGTCTCTCGCATTTTCTTGTAGCTGGGAAGCATCCGCGAGTCGGTCACGGGCTGCGGCCAGCAGGCTTCGCGATAGAAGTTCGAAGCGCGCAGGTAGAATTCGTTGGCGGTGACCTTCAGGCCTTGGGCGGCGAATTGGTCCGCCATCTGCTCGTTTCTCTCGGCCACACGCGTCCACTCGACTACCCACGAATCCAGATTGAAGGGCTTCATGCGCTGCGCCACCTCGAGCTGGTCGGGGTCGCTGGTGTAGAGAGTGGCCGAAAGCCGGATCTCCAACTGTCCTCCTCCGGGGAGTCCTTTGCCGGCGTACAACTCTTGTTCCGCCCTTCCGCCCACGGCGCCGAGCGTTCCGCTTTCGCTACCGGCATCCTGACCGCGCGCCGGCGTGAATGCCGTGATCCCCGCGGAAACCACTCCCCACCTCACCAAGCTTCTTCTCGTCAGATTTCCGAACGAGCCCATTTGTTCGCCTCCTTAATGTAGCCGGTGACTGATACCTTACGCCGCGCCCCCGCGCGAGTCAAGGCGGCTCGGGCTGGCTCTTAAGAGGGGTGTCCATCCCCTTGCCAGAGCGGGGGGTCAAATGATATACCGGATCACACGCTCCGACAACCGTCTGCGCGGGAGGACTTTATGGGTAAACGGCTGGGTACGATTCTGGCAATCGTAGTGATGTTCGTCGTGGGCTTTCTCGTCGGCAATAGGCTCATGCGCGTCGAGGGGAAAGAGAAACCAGGCGCCGGCTTCGCGGCCATTCCCGGCGCAACCGGCGGGCAGGATCCGTTCGGGCCGTACGAAGTCGTCAAGGGCTGGCCGAAGGACATCAGCACCTTGCCGGGAAATGAAAAATGGACCTGGGGCGCGGGCCAGAGCGTGTACGCGGAGAGCCCGAACCGGGTCTTTCTGGTGTTTCGCGGCGAGTTGCCAAACATCAAGCGGCCGGAGACCCGGCTCATTCCCGAGTTTGGACCCAGCCTTCAATTTCCGATCGGGCGCCTGCCCTGGCGCGATGCCACGGTAGCCGCGCTTCCCGGGGCCGGTGGGACTGGCCAGGATCCGGCGGACGGAATGAAGCTGTGGAAGGGCACTCTGGGAGTGGACGCGAAATGGGAGCACTGTCTGACTGTGGTGGACGCCAACGGCAACATCGTCGAGCAGTGGACCCAATGGGACAAGATTATGAAACGGCCCCATTATGTCGCGATCAATCCGTATGACCCGGAAAAGCACGTCTGGCTGGTCGATGACCACATGCATGCGATCTATAAGTTCTCTCACGATGGAAAGGACCTGGTACAAACCATCGGCACTCCCACCGTCTCCGGTGCCGATGGCTCGCACTTCAATCGGCCGACGTTTCTTGCTTGGCTGCCGGATAGCACCTTGTTTGTAGCCGACGGCTACAACGGCACACGCGTCGCCAAGTTCGATAAAGACGGCAAGTTCCTCTTGGACTGGGGCAAGAAGGGTACGCCCCCGAACGACCAGCGGCCGGGCTACTTCAACAACGTGCATGGGATTGCGGTGGATCCCCAAACCCGGCATGTGTTCGTCAACGACCGGGGCAATCACCGGATCCAGGTCTTTGATGACAACGGTAAGTACCTTTACGAGTGGACGATGGGGCAGGAGCCGTCCGATATTCACCTGATTTACATGGGAGCCGACCGAAATCTGTGGGCTTTTGACCGGGGCACATCGAAAATGCTCAAGTACGATTTGGAAGGACATTTCCTGTATTCGTGGGGCACATGGGGTGATTTCCCGGGCGGTTTTTGGGGTGTCCATGGATTCAGCGTGGACCAGGAAGGCAACTTTTATGTCGCAGAAGTCGACACCGGCCGTGTGCAAAAGTTTCGGCCGCGCGTCGGAGCGAACCCGGCGTTTCTTGTTAGTAAACCGGTCTATTCGGCCTGGAAGTAGCGCTTATCCTCCCAATTGATCTTGACATTGACACGGGGCCAATGATAGAAATACCAGGTAATCGTGCCCCGTAAGAGGCTTCGGGCGCGCATTGAAAGCAACCAAAAAATATTAGGAGGGCTCTGATGTCGGCGTCCTTTTGTATTCGTCAATCGGTATGGCCGAGTACGCGGCGGATTGTCTTCGCACTCGGTTCGAGCCTGCTGCTGTTTCTCGGGTTTTCTTCGTCCCTTTTCGCGCAGACCAATCTCGCTCGCTTGAGCGGGGCAGTTCGGGATCAGACTGGCGGCGCCATGGTGGGCGTGGCGGTGTCGGTGACCGATGCCGACCGAGGCCTCGAACGGAGCACGGTGACCGACGCCACCGGCCAGTACCTCGTTCCTGGTCTTCTGCCTGGCCGGAAGACCGTCCGAGCCGAGTATCAGGGCTTCAAGGCGTTCGAGCAGGCCAATGTCATTCTCGAGGTCGCTCAGGACGCGCGCGTGGACATCGTGATGCAGCCGGGGGAAGTGAGTGAGACCGT
This sequence comes from Acidobacteriota bacterium, assembly GCA_028876805.1. GTDB lineage: Bacteria > Acidobacteriota > Terriglobia > Bryobacterales > Bryobacteraceae > PSRJ01. The sequence goes on from JAGWQP010000269.1 coordinate 5,740, forward strand.
GCGCGTGACCGAAGCGCCGCCGCTGCTCGACACGACCAGCGCCGAGTTGGGCGGAACGCTGGAGAACCAGGTGATCAACGACCTGCCGTTAAACGGACGAAACTTCGAGAACCTGCTGGATCTCCGGCCCGGCGTGACGAAGTATCCCGGCAATTCCGGCTGGACCCAGAGCACCAACGGTTTGCGTCCTCACGACAACTATTTCATGGTGGATGGCATCAACAGCAACGATCCGTGGATGGCCCAGAGCATGATGAACGCG
>JAGWQP010000270.1 GCA_028876805.1 Acidobacteriota bacterium
GCCAGTGGAATGCTCACGGTTTTCTTCTACGCGCGCCTGTGGCGGCGATCCGGCGTGATGACGGACGTAGAGTTCGCCGAAATCCGTTATCACGGCAAGCCCGCCGCCTTCCTGCGGGGTTTTCGCGCGCTGTACCTGGGCATTCCTATCAACTGCATCATCCTGGGGTGGGTCAACCTGGCGATGGTGAAGATCCTGTCGCTGATCCTGGGGGTAGACAAGGACTGGGCGCTAGCGATCGTGGTGGGGATCATCGCGCTGACGTCCTTCATTTCGACGCTCTCCGGTCTCTGGGGGGTGTTGGTGACGGACCTATTCCAGTTCGCGATCAAGATGACGATGGTGATCGTGCTGGCGGTAGCGGCAGTCGGCGCGGTGGGCGGCATCGACGCCATGAAGCAACAACTCGCCGCGATCGACCGGGCCAAGGGGTTGGCGACGGGGACAGCGGGCTCGGCGCTCAGCTTCGTGCCGGACCTCAATTCGGCGTGGATGCCGATGATCACGTTTCTGGTCTACATCTCGTTGAACTGGTGGGCCACCTGGTATCCCGGCGCCGAGCCGGGCGGCGGCGGGTACATTGCGCAACGCATGTTCTGCGCCAAGGATGAAAAACACTCGCTGCTGGCGACGTTGTGGTTCAACATCGCGCATTACGCTGTGCGGCCTTGGCCCTGGGTGCTGGCGGCACTGGCGGCGGTGGTGCTGTACCAGCACGATCCGGGGTTCCAGAAGGACCCGGAGACCGGCTATATCCGGGTGATGATCGACTACCTGCCGGCCTGGCTGCGGGGGACGATGGTGGCGGCATTCGCCGCGGCCTTTATGTCCACGGTGGGGACGCAGCTCAACTGGGGCGCCAGCTACCTCGTCAACGATTTCTACCGGCGTTTTGTGCGCACGGATCAATCGGACCGGCACTACGTGCGCGTATCACAGTTGGCGACCGTCCTGCTGACTGTCATCTCGGCGGTGATCACGCGTTATATGGATTCGATCGCCGCGGCGTGGCAACTGCTGATCGTGACCGGTGCCGGGACTGGGACGGTGTTGATCCTGCGCTGGTATTGGTGGCGGATCAACGCGTGGAGTGAGGTCTCGGCGATGGCCACAGCCTTCGTGGTTTCCGTTTGGCTGCAGACGGCGATCGGATGGTCGAGCGCCGACCCGCGAGGGTTCGCTTCCATCATGCTGGTGACGGTAGCGATTACCACCGCGGTGTGGCTGGCGGTGACATTCTTGACGCCCGCCGAGCCGGAAGCCCACCTAGTGGCGTTTTACCGGCGCGTTCGCCCCTCGGCGGCGCTGTGGAGACCGATCGCCCGGCTGGCTCCCGAGGTACCGCCCGCTCGCGAACTCAAGTACAATTTTCTGGATTGGTTGGCCGGCTGCGGCATGATTTACGGGGCTTTGTTTGGAACCGGAAAGATCATCTTGAAGGATTATGGAACAGGAGTCATTCTGCTCGCGGTGGCTTTAGCTGCCGGATGGTACATTTACCGGGACCTGAACCGGCGAGGATGGAAATCCGTCGTAGAGTAAGATCGGGCGAAGGTGCTACATTTGTTAACGGTCAGAGGGGTATGAACGTGATCCGAGCCGTGGTAACGATTGCGGCGTTCGGCTGCCGGGCGCTGGCGGCCCAAGACGGGAGTTCGGAAAAGTTGGCTCCTTACTACCCCACGCCGGAAACGATTGTTGAAAAGATGTTGCAACTCGGGGCCTTGAAGGCGGGCGAGAAACTGTTCGACCTCGGGTCGGGTGACGGCCGGATTGTGATCATGGCCGCGCAAAAGTTCCATGCCGACGCCGTGGGTGTGGAGCTCGACAAGGGTCTGGCGAAAAAGAGCCTAGAACAAATTCGCAGGCTCGGGTTGGAGAAGACCGCGCACATCCTCATGGGCGACCTCCTCAAGCAGAATTACAGTTCCGCCGATCTGATAACCGTCTATCTGCTGCCGGGTTCCAACGATAAGGTGCAGCCGCTGCTCGACAAGCAGTTGAAGAAGGGAGCGCGGGTGGTGGCGCACGATTTCGAGTTCAAAGGCTGGACTCCGGAAAAGGTCGAGACGATCGAAGACGACGGAGAAGGGCGCAGCCGGACGCTCTATCTGTACCGAAAATAAGCCGTGCACGTTCCGCCCGATTTTGCGTGGCCGCGATACGTATCTTGGGCGCGGACCTCGCTCTCAGCGGCCGCTCTGGTCGCGACCTACTTGCTGAGTCCGGCTTCCCCGCGGATCTACCTTCTGCTGGGCACGTTTTTGGCTTTTAGCGTCGCCCTCGCCATCCGCAGCCGTTGGCAGCGCGGAGCTTTCGGACTGCTGGTCTTGTTTTCCGACACGATTTTCTTTCTGATTGTGGCCGGCTTTGGAACCGGGCACCTGCTTTGGCTTGCATCCCTGTTCTATCTCTACTTGCTCGCCGAAGCGCTGGTCTTTTACACCCAGGTGGAGGTTTTGGTGGTGGTGGCGGTGTCGGCATTGTTCTGCGCGGTACTGCCCGCCGCGGAAATCCGCTTTTTGGAGCTCACGGTGGTGGTGGCGGGAGCCGTGGCTGTCGCCTTTGCCATAAACAAGCAACGCCAGCAGGCGAAGGTCGAGGAGCTCGAGCGGCAGCTTCGGGAGGCCCAGACGACGGCGCAGAAGGCTTGTGAGCAGGAACGCGTGCGCATCGCCTCTGATTTTCACGATGGGCCGCTGCAAAGCTTCATCAGTCTGCAGATGCGGCTGGAAATCTTGCGCAAGCTGATGGAGCGAGACCTTACGGCCGGCATGCAGGATCTGAAGCAGCTGCATACCCTGGCTCAATCTCAAGTGAGAGATCTGCGCGCCTTCCTGCATAGCATGCGGCCGGTGGACGTGGAGGGCGGCAACCTCGTGTCTTCGGCCCGGCGAACCGCTGAACTGTTCCAAAAAGAAAGCGGGCTGCCAGTGACCTTTCTGGGCACGAACGCTCCCGTCGGTCTACCGCAGGAAATAAGCGCCGAGGTTCTGCAGATGCTGCGCGAGGCCTTGCACAACGTGCAGAAACACGCCGCGGCTACGCGTGTGGCGGTGTCGATGGAGAAAACCGAGAGGGGCCTGGAGATTTCGGTCGACGACAACGGCCACGGTTTCAACTTCGCCGGCACGTACACGCTGGAAGAGCTGGAACTGCTGCGCCTGGGTCCGGCGAGTCTGAAACGGCGGGCGCGGTCTCTCAACGCCGACCTGCTGCTCGAATCGCGTCCGGGGCGCGGCACGGGGCTTAAGTTTCGCATTCCGTTGCAGTGAGAGAGCCGATCCCTCCGCCGGGCGTCGCATACAAGACCGGCGCGTTATGTTCACCGACTCACGTAGGTGTGTTGGTTGGCGTTCGGGTGGCATGAGGCTCCGGGTTGTGTCAGGCGCGAAGCGCCCTGGCGTCCAGGAGTAGAGTTGATGCTACGCTGGCATGAGTGAACCTGGGGATTACCTGCTATCCGACCTACGGCGGGAGCGGCATCGTGGCCACCGAGCTGGGGCTTGAGCTGGCAGAGCGCGGCCACGAGATCCACTTCATCAGCTATGCAAACCCGATCCGCCTTGATCCAGGGATCCCGCGGATCCATTACCACGAAGTCGAGGTCTCGGCCTATCCGCTGTTTCAATATCCCCCCTATTGCCTGGCACTGGCCTCGCGCATGGCCGAGGTGGCGGAGGCCTATGAGCTGGATGTGCTCCACGTGCACTACGCCATCCCGCATTCCATCGCGGCCCTGCTGGCGCAACAGATGCTCGCTCCCAAACGCCGGCTGCCGTTCGTCACCACTCTGCACGGCACCGATATCACGCTGGTCGGAGCCGATCGCTCCTACTTCCCGATTACCAAATTCTCGATCGAGAAGTCCGACGGCATCACCGCCATCAGTGATTATCTCTGCCAACGGACGGTGGAAGTCTTCGCGGTGGGAAACGAGATCCGAGTGATCAAAAACTTCGTCAACTGTGATCTGTATCATCCCGACGATGAGAAGACCGGCGCCGCCCAGTACGCGCCTCGAGGAGAAAAACTGCTGATTCACCTCTCGAATTTTCGCCCGGTGAAGCGGGCTCTCGACTGTGTGCGCATTTTGGCCGAGGTGCGCAAGAGCGTCCCGGCGCATCTGCTGATGGCTGGCGACGGGCCCGATCGAGGTCCCGCCGAACACCTGGCCCGTGATTTGAAGGTGGATCGCCACATCTCGTTTTTGGGCAAACAGAACCATGTCGAGCGGCTGATCCCGCTGGCGCACGTGCTGTTGATGCCGAGCGAACTGGAGTCGTTCGGCCTGGTGGCGTTGGAAGCGATGGCCTGCGGAGTCGTGCCGGTAGCTACACGCGTGGGCGGTGTGGGGGAGCTGATCACCGATGGTGAAGACGGATACCTGGAGGCGGTGGGCGATATCGCGGGCCAAGCCGCGCGAGTGGTGGCGTTAGTGACCGACGACCAGCTGCACTATAGAATGGCAAAGGCCGGACGCTGGAACGCGGCCGAACGCTTTTGCCACGAGAAGATCATCCCACAGTACGAGCGCTATTACCGGGACGTATTGGACGGCCGGCGAGGCTAGTGCAGCCGCAAGATGCCGGTTTTTCGCTAAAATCAAAGTTCAGCACAGGAAAGCGGGTCCCGGCTGCCAGGTATGTCTCGGAGTCTCGTCGCCATCTACCCGGGATCGTTCGACCCGATTACCAACGGGCACCTCGACTTGATCCAACGAGGCTCCCGGCTTTTCGACCGCCTGATTGTGGCGATTCTGCGGAACGAGACCAAATCGCCGCTGTTCTCGGTGCACGAGCGCATGGATATGCTGAAAGAGGTGGTGAAGGCTTACCCGAACGTGGAGGTCGATTCGTTTGACGGGCTGTTGGTGGATTTCGCGGCCAAGCGCTCGGCCCAGGTGTTGCTGCGCGGCATCCGCGCGATTTCGGATTACGAGTATGAGTTACAGACGGCGCTCATGAACCGGCGTCTTCGCCCGGGGCTGGAAACGGTATTCCTGTTGTCCAACGAGGCGCATTCGTTTATCAGTTCCAGGCTGGTGAAAGAGGTCTTCGGGCTAGGTGGAAAAATCTCCGGCCTGGTGCCGCCCTCGGTGGAGGCGCGGCTCGAGCGCCGGCTGTCGAAAAGCAAACGGAAAGGGGCTTAGGAAACCCAAAATGCAGGCAGTAGCCAACGCAATTGCGGAACGTATCTCTTTAATAAGCGTCTCTTCGACGATGAAGGTGGCCGCGGAAGCCGAGCGGCTCCGCGCCGAAGGTGCCGACATCGTAGATTTTGGAGCGGGCGAGCCGGACTTCCCGACGCCCGCCAACATCAAGCAGGCCGCGGTTCGCGCGCTGGACGAGAACTTCACGAAATACACCGCCGTGAGCGGGACGGCCGAACTGAAGCGGGCCGTGTGCGAGTACCACGCCCGCCATTTCGGAACCGCCTACCAGCCCGCCGAGTGCCTGATCACGGTGGGCGGCAAACACATCATTTTTAACGCCACGCAGGCGCTGGTGAACCCGGGTGACGAGGTCGTGATTCCGGTCCCGTACTGGGTCACTTACAAGGACGTGGTGAATTACGCCGGCGGCCGGTGCGTGTTCGTGGACACCGATGAAGACCAGGGGTTCACGCTGACGGCGTCGATGATTGAGCCGCACCTGACTTCACGCACCAAGTTGGTGCTCCTGAACTCGCCCTGTAATCCGAGCGGCGCGGTGTTGGATCGCGCCGAGTTCGAAAAGATTCTCAAGCTGACGTCGGAGCGCGGCATTTATCTGATGACCGATGAGTGCTACTGCTTCTTCTTGTACGACAGCGAACCGTTCTCGATCGCATCCCTACCCGGCGCCAAGGAAACCGTCCTGGTGGCGGGGTCGCTGTCGAAGACCTACGCCATGACGGGCTGGCGAATCGGTTTCGGCCTGATGCCGGCGCCCATCATCGCCGCCATGACCAAGCTGCAGAGTCATTCGACGTCCAACCCCACGTCCATCGCGCAGAAAGCGGCCGCGGAGGCATTACGCGGCCCTCAGGAATCCGTGAAGATCATGCTTGCCGAATACCGGCGCCGGCGCGATTTCGTGGTCGCGCGGTTACGCGCCATCCCGGGCGTGACTTGCGCGGAGCCGCGCGGCGCCTTCTACGCGTATCCGAACGTGGGGGTCGTGTTGGGCAAGAGCGGCATCCAGAATACGCAGCAACTGGCGGAGCGATTGCTGGCCGACGCAGGCGTCGCGCTGGTTCCCGGCGAAGCTTTTGGCACCAGCCGGCATGTACGGATCTCCTATGCGACCTCGATGGAGGAGCTGGTGCGCGGGCTCGACCGCATCCACCAGTTCATCGTCAAGCATTCGTAGCGACGGCCATGGGAAAGCCCGTGCGTCTGCCCCCATCGTTGCGGGAGAAGGTGTGGGGCCGGACGCGCCTTGCGCCCTGGTTTTCCGACTCCGAGCGGAAGATCGGCGAAGTCTGGTATGTAGCCAAACACGAGTTACCACTACTGGTCAAGCTGATTTTTACGTCCGAACGGCTTTCGGTGCAGGTGCATCCGGACGACGGCGAGGATGGGCCGCGCGGCAAGAGTGAGATGTGGCACATCCTGGATGCCGAGCCGGGAGCCGCCATCGCGCTTGGCTTTCGCGAGCGGATCACGCGCGAGCGGTTGCGCGAGGCCGCCACGACTGGAGACCTTGAACAACTTCTGAATTGGATTCCGGTGAAGGCGGGCGACACGTATTACACCAAGGCCCACACCGTTCACGCCATCGGCGGCGGGATTGTGCTCTGCGAGATCCAGCAGCACTCCGATGTCACCTATCGCCTCTGGGATTACGGCCGGCCGCGCGCGTTGCACATCGACAAGGCGGTGGCGGTTTCGGAGCTGGACGTGCACCCCGGCGCGGCCCGTCCGGTGGTTTTGAGCAACGGTTGGGAGCTGCTGGTGCGGTCCAAACACTTCGTGACCGAGTCGCTGCGGCTCGCGCCGGACGTCGAACAGCGGGTTTGCCCCGAAAATTGCCAGTTGTGGATCTGCCTGGAAGGCGCCGCAACCATAGGCGGCGAAGCGGTCCACCAAGGCGAGGTCTGGTGGGTACCGGAGAAGGGTGCGCAGCCGGCTGTTCGTGCGCAGACTCGAACTCGCTTTCTAAGAACCTACGTGCCGCGGGCTACGTGATTTTCGGGGGCTCCCGGAGGTCGACCTCGTGATCGTCGATCTCGGGGTCGATGGCGACGCCCCGCGAGCTTCGCCAAGATCGCGTCCAGATCGTAAGCACCGAGGAAACAGCGGCGTCTGGTCGAATTTGAGCGGATTTCCCTCACCAAGCGGCGCATCAGGTCCGAGACCTCGACTTGGTGAACGCCGTGACGGAAGCGGCCCTCGAAGCGAGCAGCGAGGCTGCCGGGCGAGACAACGAGACATCGATCGAAATCGCCACGAGTCAGCTCTTTGATGAAAAGGCCCGCCATGCTCGTCTTGCCTGCGCCCGGGTCGTCCGGCAGCAGGAAACCGAACGGCTGACGCGGCAGCATAGCCTCCCGAGCGACAGAGTCGAACAAGTGCGCGAGGCGAATGCGATGCGCTTCGGAAACAGAGAGGGAACAGGCGGCCATCGAAACTCGAGGGACGGCCGGCTCCGACGATTTCGAGGCGCTGCTCGTCGTGCCGGTCGAGCAGACTCGTGCGCGACAGCGCCGGTCGGTCCTTTATATGTCAGCTTCCGACGCTTCGGAACCGTACCACGGGACGCTGACAACAGCGACGAGCTGGTCCGCGAGAACGCCTCTCACGGCCACGGCGGGGGTCAAGGGCTTCGAGCCCGGGTCATTTGCTCTGCCTGGCCTGTCCTTTTGCGGAAACTACCCCTGCGAAATGCTTGCGCGGCTGAAAACCAGCCTTCGCACCTTAGAAAATGATCAGATTAAGCCCCTTATCAAAGCACGAATTCACGATCGCGCGTTCGAATGAACCGCGCTGGCGGCCGGACAACTGATGGGCTGCTGCCGCTTCGGTAATTATGTAATCCCCGAGGATGGCCGGGACGCTGGCGGCGTGGAGTCGAAGTAGGCCGCGGCACCGGGCGAGATCCATCGCACGGTACGGCATTCGTTGTTGGGCTCCTCGTGCGCGCCATCGGAGCCCGGATCGCCCCGGGCCAGTGTGGATTTCCAGATTGCGCCCACCCCGGCGCCGAGCGGATCGTGCTGGTTCGACTTGAAGAAAATCCTCCCACTCCGATCGCCCGCTCCTGTTCGTCAAACGGAGCCGACCATCATACCCGATACACCGATTTGCGGTAGACTCCACGTCAGAGACGGTATGAAAAGACCATCAGCATTCGTGATTGGACTTTTTCTGGTGGGCGCGTCCTCAGCGTTCAGTCAATCCCAGGTCAGCATCTTAAGCCAGCAGGCTTCGGCAACCTTCGGCGTTACCTCCGCCCCGATCCCCGCGGTCGTCGGGGCTCCCTACTCCGGCGAACAGACCGAGGAGCACGTGCAGACATTGGCCGATGGCACGCACATCACGCGGTCGATGGGCACGATCAAGACGTGGCGGGATTCCGAGGGGCGGATTCGCACCGAGCGGCCGATGAGGGTGGCCCCGAGGGCGTCGGGTGGAACGGATTCGCCGGTGATCGTCGAAATCAGCGACCCGGTCGCGGGAGTGCGGTACACGCTGGACATCGAGAACAAGGTCGCGCATCGCGTCGTGGCCCCTGCTGCCGGAACCGAGATCACGCGGCCCGCGGCGGGTGCCCAGACGAGGCCCGCGGTTCGACCAAACGGGGGATGGCTCACGACGCAGCCCCCGCCTGCCGGAGGGATACTCACGGGTGGGATCGGACTACCTGTTCCAAACCAAGACATCTCGATGCGCCCCGAATTCACCTCCGAAGACCTCAGAACCCAGGTGATCGAGGGAGTCGTGGCAGAAGGACATCGGCAAACCACGACATTTCCGGTCGGCTCGCAAGGCAACGATCGACCTATCGCTACGACCTCGGAAACGTGGATGTCGCCCGAGCTGAAAATCGTCATTCTTCGCAAGACGAGCGATCCGCGCTCCGGCGAGGACACGCTCAAGACCACCAATCTCAGCCGGGCAGAGCCAGATTTGGCCCTGTTCCAGCCGCCACCCGATTACACGATTGTGGACGAGACCAGTCCGTTCACGATTCATTTTTCGCGGTAGGCCGAGCCGGATTCCGCCGCAGACATTTTTCGTCACGAAACACGGTTGGCATACGTTATAGGGGTGTGCCGCCCGAGGAATTGGCCTTAAGCCCGCTGGGACGCGCTTCGAGCACGGGGGAATGGCTTGAGGCGGTGTTCCGCGAGCACTATCCGCGGCTGGTCGCCGTAGTGACCAGATTGACCGGTAACCGCGCCCAGGCCGAGGAAATCGCCGCGGAAGCGTTTTCCAGACTGGCTGGACGTTCGACGCTACTGGCCGGCCGGGCCGACGCGACCGCCTGGGTGTATCGTGTCGCAACCAACGCCGCTGTGGATACTCTGCGGGCGAACAGCCGCCGCCGCAAGCTCGAGGACCAAGCCAGCACCGAACGGGCGCGCCGGGATTCCGGGGCCAGTGCACTCGACGACTTGATCCGCACCGAGCGCGCCGCCCGAGTGCGCGGTGTGCTGGCATCGATGAGGCCGCGCGACGCCCAGCTCCTGCTGTTGCGATCGAGCGATCTGGCGTACCGGGAAATCGCCCGGGCGCTGGGCGTCCAAGCCGGGTCCGTGGGAACGCTGCTGGCGCGCGCGGAACGCGAGTTCGAGCGCCGGTATCGCACCCGGTATGGAGACGACGTATGACAGAGTGTTGGTCGGAAGGGGAGCTGAGAGCCTATCACGACGGCGAGCTCCCGGTGCGCGAGATGAGCCGCGTGCGGGAGCACCTGTTGGAGTGTGCGCCCTGCGCCGGGTTGTACGCGGAACTGTCGGAGCGGTCGGCGCGGCTGGCGGTTTGGCTGCTTCGATTGCCCGAGCCTCCAGCACTCTCTCGACTGCCGGATACTCCGCGGCCGTCGCGGGGCAGCTGGCGCGGGGCCGCGACGGCCGTCGCCGTGGCTGCCTCGCTGGGGGTCGCCTTGATCTTGTTTCCGAAGCGAACCGAACCCGTATGGGTCGCGCCGCGACCCCAGACTCCCGCTCCGGCGGCGCCCAAACCCCCTCTCGTGGCGAAGCCCGCGATCATCCGGCGCGCGCCCCGCAGGCCGTCAGCCCCCGTAAAGCCGAAGCCGCGCATTGATTACTACGTGAAGCTGGACGATGAACCGATAGAAACCGGTTTAGTGGTCCGCGTCGGCTTGAACGGCGGAGAGGTTCCCGCCGACGTCATCGTGGGGCCGGACGGACGCGCCCGCGCCATCCGGCTAGTCAATGATTTTTCAGGAGAACTCAAATGAAAGCAGCGTACCGTATACTGGCGGTTGTTCCTCTGGTAGTGCTGTGGGCAGCCGCGCAGGATGACCCCGCACGGCTGGAAACGGTGATTCAGACTCGACTGGGTGACCTAAAGCAGGCAAAGGTAATGGGAATCGGCGGCGCCGTGATGGGCCCAGCCGTCAAAAACGCACCATACACGGCGGTGGAAGTCACCGAGAGCACACAGGTGCTGGGCGATGGCAACCGCATCCACCGCCTGGCCGAGACCACGGTCAGCCGCGACAGCGAAGGCCGCGTGCGTCGCGAAACGCCGGATCAGATCACGATCTGGGACCCGGTGGCCAATGTCAGCTACGCTCTCGATCCGAAGACTCAGACCGCGCGGAAGCTGCCTCTGGCGAAGGCTTTCATGTCCACCTCGGAGAAGAACGTGGCGGCCGTGCGCATGATGACGGTGGAGGCTGGCGGATTTGCGGTTGGCGACGGGCCGGTGCCGATGCCGGAGGGCGCCCAGATGGTCGCGAATCGCGTCTGGTTGGGGACAGGCGGCTTCAGTTTCGGATATCAGACCGGCAAATCGGAGTCGCTCGGCCAGCAGGTAATCGAAGGGGTCAGTGCCGAAGGCTCGCGTATGCATTCCACGATACCGGCCGGTGCGATCGGCAATGACCGGGCCATCGAGATCGTCTCCGAAAGCTGGTACTCGCCCGACTTGCAGACAACCGTTAAGAGTTTACACAGCGATCCGCGCATGGGCGAGGAAGTCTTTCAACTGACCGGCGTCAGCCGCGTGGAGCCGCCGTCGACGCTGTTTCAGGTGCCAGCGGACTATCAGACGGCGAGCGGCAAATAGCTGCTAGCCGATACCGAGTTCGTCGATCCGCTCCAGTGGCGTGCCGCACACCCCGCAGATCAAGGCGCCGCAATCGCCGCACACGAGCGGTTCGGCGACCGGGCGGGCGCACCGAGGGCAGTAGAATTCCGCGGTGTGCTCGGCTTCGGCCATACCAGCATTATCGTGCGCTCACTTGGCTGCCACGATGGAATCGACTTTGATGGTGTTGGTCTTCTGGTCGATCGTGCCGGTGACTGTCACCCTCTTGGCGGCGAATTGCTCCGGCGTTTTCTGATCGCTGAGTGTGTATGTCGTCTTGCCGTCCCAGAGCACGTACTCAGCGCCGTGTACGTTCACGCACGCCTTGGTACACTCCGCGTCGTTGCCCATATTCATCGCTTTGTGGTCGCCCTTGGCGCAAGCACTGTCGGTAATGACGCCGGTCACGGAGGCGGCGAACGTGGTTCCCACCACGATTAGAGCGAGTGCAAGCACTTTCGTCATCTTTCCCCTCTTCCCTCGATTTGAACGTCGCGGGCGGCGACCTCGACCGGGACAACGCCGCCCCCATAATTCTAATTGACTTCGCCGCCAGTAGCGAATCCGCCCTTTTTGGGGCGCTCTGTATGCAAGGTGCAGACCATGACTATCTTACCGGCGAACTGCTCCGGTGTTTCCGGATGGCTGAGTTCGTAGGCGTCCTACGGTCGTAGAGCATTGTATTTCGCGCCGTCATTGGCGATTTTCGTCGGACTGGATTTCGATAGGAGGAGCTCAGGCTGAGAGATCCGGGCTGTGTGTACTCCGGTCTGACGAGTGTGATTTCACACGCAGGAGCCGAGGTCTCGCTGTGCCAACGTTGCCACGACTCGCCGTGCGGACGCCCGGTTGCCGGAACCGGCTTTGACAAAAAACGCGGTAACGCCCCGGCTCGGAGTGGAGAATCCGAGTTTTGTGGCAGTGTTTTTGCGGCAGCGTGGATACGTCGGCGGATTGGCCTTGTGAGCCATTAGCGCCTGCCGACGGGAAAAAGCAGTTTCCCCAAAACAACCCGGGCGCCTCGATGATCGAACTTCGAGAGCGCCCGCAATTGAAACTCGCGTGATACTCCCGTGTCGGAGACGAGGTGCTTGCGACCGATCAGGTCTCTACCGCCCTCCTCCGGGAATACCCTGAAGCGTTCACAATTTAAACTTTTCCGCTGGATGGCGCAACATTTGGACCTTTACCCTGTTTACTATGTAGAAAGTTTGTAGGGCTCGTTTCGCCCTGTCGGCGAGCGACTGTAACTTGCTGCTTTTGAACAGGAGATCGAGAAACTCGAGTTTGGCAAACGAGATGCACCGTGTCGGGAAGCCCGGTGGGGTCCAGGCAGGCGGGGATGGTCCGTCTATCGGGGTTTGGAGTGATGGGGATATGACACGAGGTCTTCGTTTCGCGGTACTGATAACACTGGCTGGCTGGCCGCTGTTTGGGCAAAGCACCGAGACGAGCGGATTTGCCTTCTACGAAAGATTTCAGGGCAGTGCCAGTTCGCTCGGCTGGGTAAATCAGCTCGACACCTCGGTCGGCTATAACTTTGGCGCCCATTTTTCCCTAGACGCCGGTCTTCCCGTGTACTTTATCCATCC
>JAGWQP010000271.1 GCA_028876805.1 Acidobacteriota bacterium
CAGGCCGCGAACCAATTGTTGTTGTCGCCGTAAATGACGAGCATGGTGTCGGGCTGGACCCCGGAGGCGGACATCAATTCCTCAAACTGCTGCCGAGACAAAATGTCGCGGCGCAAGGTGTCGCACAGTTGCGTGTTCCAGGCCCAGGCTAATGCGCCGGGGACATGGCCTTCATCGTAGGCTTTGGTGTCCACGTCGACTTCCACCACTCGCACGTTCGTATCCTTGGCGTGAGCGGCCACCCAATCAGTACCGACGAGGACCTCGGGATGGGCGTAATCAGCCATGACTCCTCCTTGGATCGACTATTATAACGCCCGCACTCCGGTAACCGCGATGAATTGCCGGTCACCGAAAACAGGAGGGTCCATGCTGGCAGGTGTCAGCCGGCAAACCGCGCGATCAAGTGGGTACGTATCCGGGCCAGCTACCGGAGAGGGTCCTTTCTTCCAATACCGTCCTTGGAAGTGCCTCTTTATCGGAACGTCAGTATACTGCGCTCGGATGCCCAGCGACTGAGCAATGATAGCCGGGAGCAAAATGCGCGCCTACCGCCAGGTCCTGGCGCGCCGACGGAATTGATATGATGATCAAGCGCGGAGCGACAGCCTATGAATCGCATCCTTCTCGCGTTCGGTCTTTCTCTCACGGCGGCGCAGGCTCACGACATCATCACAACCCCCATCACCTTTGACCGCGAGATCGTTCGTATCTTCCAGTCGCGGTGCTTTTCCTGCCATCGCGAAGGAGGGGCGGCGTTTTCTTTGAAGACGTATTCCGAGGCGCGGCCCTGGGCGGTGGCCATCAAAGAAGAGGTGCTCGCACGGCGCATGCCGCCGTGGGGCGCCGTGAAGGGGTTTGGAGATTTTCGCAACGATCAGGCTCTGACGCCGGAACAGTTGGAAGTCATTACGAGCTGGGCCGATGGCGGCGTCCCCGAAGGCGAGGAAAAGGACCTACCAGCCGACGCTAAGCTGCCGCCGGTGCCGGCGATCGAGCATCGGCTCGGAGAAATCGCCATCAACGGCGATTTCCAGTTTACCCAGGACTTCACTCTGGACGGATTGGTCCCGCAAAAGGTCCCGGAGAAGGCCGCTTTCCAGCTCATGGCTGAACTTCCCGATGGCACTCTCGATCCGCTGATCTGGCTCACCGACTACAAGCCCCGATTCGCGCATCCCTTCCTGCTGCGGACGCCCCTCGAGTTGCCGAAGGGCACGGTCATCCGTGGCGTCCCGGCGGGGGTGAGTCTGATCCTCCAGCCGCCAGCTCCACCCGGAAAGCCGGACCACACCGAGTAAGGTGGTGCCGCTCGCCGAACGGCCTTACTTCGGTTCTTTCGTACCGAGGTGCAATAGGTCTTTGTTGTTTTCGAGGCAGACGTATTCGAGCAAATCCCATCCCGGTTGAAACTTGACTCGGAAATTGGTCGTCCAGGGCCTGGTGTAAGCCTTCGCGTCCTCGATGGTGGCCTCGTACTGGAGCGTCAGATAGTCCGGGCGCCGGAATTTTTCCACCACATGAAGGTTTTCACTCGTGGGGTGGCCTACATAGTCGAGCCACGTCC
>JAGWQP010000272.1 GCA_028876805.1 Acidobacteriota bacterium
TCCAGAAACTGGAAATCGTTGTTGACGATGCCGGCCAGGTGCTCGCGCGAATGGGTCCACATGGCCGAGAATTCCACTTTGCGCAGGGGAATCGCGTGAAGGGTAAGGTTTATTCCCCGGTAGTCGCTGGGAATCACCGGCAAAGACGTCGCCAGGATTTCAGCGACGCCCAGGTTCGACAGTGCCTGCCCGTAGATTGGCAGAGAATTGCTGAGCGTGCTGTTGAGAGATCCGTTGACCTGAAAGCGGGGGTGCTCGATTCCCGCCCGGGCGACGTATCCGCTGGAGCGAAAATCGTTGGCGTTGTTCGTGACCGAGCCCCACTGCCATCCGCCGCCCAGCCGCGCGTTGAAGTCGTGGTAGACGCGGTCGGCTACGCTGCCCTCCACGGAGACACCGTGGCTCGAGAGCGGCTGCGCATTGTGTACGCTCTGGTCGTTGCCTTGGAGGGTGCCTTCGAACCTCAGGCCGCTTGGGTTCCCCTCGAGCAGGCTGGCCCGGTAGACCTGCCCCTGAATCGTTCCGGCCTGTCCCGTGACCGAACCTAGGCCGAACTGGCGGGCGTACTGGCCGGAAACGCTCCCCCATTTCAGCCGCTTCGCGTAAGTCAGCCCGGCCTCGGTGGTCAGATAGTTGGCGTTCAGCGGACCCACCGTGTTACTGGAAAAGACGGCGCCCCGCTCCGCGCTGAAGTAAAGGCCCAGCCCTTTTGCCACGTCGATGTTGGTAATACCCTGCAGGTTGTAATTAGACATGTCGTTCGAAAAAGGGACGAGGATGTGGGTGCTCTGGGCAACCGATCCGGCGCCCACCAGGCTGCTGGCCGCCTGGGCCAGCAACTGGCCGGCGAGATTCGAAGAATATGCGGCGCGTAGCGCGGCCCGCCATCTTCGTTTCTGAAAGAGCCGCAGGTTGGCGGAGGCATAGCGGTTCGTCAGGTCGATCGGCAGGGTATACAGAAGGGAGGACGTGGACTGGCCTCCCCCGTTCAAATAGAGCTCGGAGTCGCCGAGAAAGCCCCGCTTTACGGAACCTTGGTACTGCACCGCCTTCTGCTGCAAGGTGCCAGTCGTGGTGGTTCCTCCTGCAATTGGCTGGAGCAGGTTGGAGTCTTCGACCTGATCGTGGAAGAAGGCCTCGGTTAGCCATCCTCCCTGTGCGTACCTGGTGTCGACGTTGACGTGGCGCCCGTGCGAGAGGTAATCGGGAATCTCCGCGATCCCCGGTTGGGAATCGACCGAGTTGATACCCCAGTCGATGGTCGTTTCGACCGGTTTGGCGGGTTTCAGCGCAAGCGTCAATCCCAGGTCCTTCATGCGCTCCTGAAGCGTGTACCCGGAAATCTGCGACAGGCTCCCGAAGAAAACGTCCTCTACCTGCACATTGGAGTACCGGAAGGTCAGCGGAAACAGCTTCCGAAGCAAGTTGGTGCGGAGACGGATTCCGTTGCCGCCCTCGAATCCGGCTTCGCTTGCCTGCGGGCCGACATTCAGCTCCGGCTGCGCCGTGAAGCTCAGCAAGTCCGGATTGATGAAAAATCCGTTCATGTCGAACTTGGCGCCGAACGGGACGAACTTGAGATTTTCGTATTGCTCGCCACGCGCGCTGCTCGCATAGTAGCCGGTGGTGAAGGCGCCGCCGATACTGAGCGGCTGTTCCTGGGCGTCGAGCAGCACCGCGGAGGCGGCGATCAGTCCGCCGAGCCAGAACCACGTCTTCCGCATTGCCATTGACAGATCCGTCCCAAACAAAGACCGGTGACCCCGTCCACTCGATCCGCATCCACCGCGTCACTACCCGTCGCGGGACGGCCGGCCGTTACGGCCGGAACGCCCCGCCCGGTTTGCAAGGCGACACACAGACTGGTTGCGTGCCGCCGCACGGATTACATGTGACAGGTGGTACAATGCGCCGTGTTATTGGCCTGGCGCAGGTAATTGGTGTTCACGTCGCTGTGCGGGTCGTGGCAAGTTGCGCACTGCACTGTGTTCGTGGTTCCGTACAACGGCAACGCCGCTGCCACCGTTGCTACGGCCTGGAGCGACGTGTTCTTGGTCGGATCATAGGGCATGTTCACCGGGTGGTCATTGGTGAGGCCGAGCGATTCATAGGCCGTCGCTCCAAAGGAAGCCTTTGACCCGATCATGTTTTTCGTCTGCATGGCGGGCGAGAAGCTCGATGTGACTCCGTCGTGACAGCTCAGGCACAACAATGAGTACATGCGGACGTCTGACGATGCCGCCAGGATGCTGCCGCCCAGTTCGACCGCTTTGTTTTGCATGGTGGCCGTGTCATAAACGCCGAAGGTTTCCGAGGCAGCCGGAAACGAGCGCGACCACAGCTGGATCAAGCCGCTGCTTTGTGGCCCCCCGTTTGCCAAAGCGCCGTTGTGGGGAGCATGGCACGACTTGCAGCCGTTGCCCCCGATATCATGTGTGCTACCTGCCAGACCCGTTTTGGGTAAGTTCGAGGCAGCTCCCAGAGTAAATGCAGCGGCCAGCCCCAAACAGGCGGCCAACCCAAAGAACTTCCATCTCATGAAGCGCTCCTCTATGTTTTTGAAATGTCGAATACTGCTTCAGCCGGGATCCATCCGACCCCGGCCGCCAAGGGCTCGTCACAAAACAAACGCCTCAAGGCGTCACTCGGCACAGTTATTTCCTGACTGGCCGCTAACGGGAACTTCGTTCTAGTGACTGTTCGCGCCGTTCACCTCCTTCTCCACGATGGAATCGGGCTGCGGGATGTACTGGAACACCTGAATCCGCCCGTGAAACATCTCGGTCGTATAGATCTTGTCCTGGGCGTCGATGTACATTCCCGCGAGCAGAGCGAAACGGCCGGGCTCGTCGCCCAGCGAGCCCACCGCGAGCAGCGGCCGGCCCTCGGGCGTCAAGATCTGGAAATTGTTGAACTCCGCGTCCGCCACGTACACGTGGCCTTCGGAGTCCACGGCCACTCCTTTGGGCCGGATAAACTCGCCGGGGCTGTCGCCCTGCACGCCAAAAACGCGGACAAACTTCCCCGCCGGATCGAAGATCTGGATCCGATAGTTCAGGGTGTCCGACACATAGACGATTCCTTTGCGGTCGACGGCTACGTTGGTGGGTCCCTGAAAGGTGCCGTTGTCACGCCGGCCGGGCTTGGTCGGGCTGCCGAAGTAGCCGACCAGCTTGAGGGTCTGGGTGTCGAACACGGCGACGCGGCCCTCCTTGGCGTCGGCCACATACAGGCGGTTGCGTGCACGGTCGATGGCGATTCCGCCCGGCCGGCCGAGAGCCGCCGTGCCGAACAACGCGATCGGCTGGCCGCTGGCGCTGAAGCACACTACGGAATGCAGCGTGGCATCGGAGACGAAAAGCCGGTCCTGCGCATCCACCGCCACTCCGACCGGCAACTGCAGCGGAGCGCGGCTACTGCTGCCCCGCTGCTCGACGACTTTGGCGGCGACGTCGATGACGAACACCGTCTTGAGCTCGGTGTCGGCAGCGTAGATCCTGCCCCGGCTGTCGGTGGCGATTCCGTACGGTTTTCGCAGCTCGAATTTTTCGTCCGGCGTTTTGGTACCGGCTACTCTTTCGAGGAATCTCGATTTGCGCACGCCGGGCTTCTTCACTTGGGCCATGTCGCGGTACTGAGCAACCCAGCGAATGCGCGGCGGATCGGGCGGGAGCGGCCAGATCAGCTCGCCCGCCGGCGTATTCCCCGGCGCCGCGGCTGCCTTGCCGGCCGGCTTCTGGCTCTTCTGAGCGGCCCAGCACAGCACGCAGACAATCAGCGTCCCGGCGGCCCACCGCCACAAATTACGCACCACTATCACATCCTCACAAACCTGCGCGGAACTTTAATTACCCCCTATGGGTTTGAAAGCGTCCGCAAAAATAGAGCCTGCCGGGTATATTTTTCGAGCCGCCTGCTTACCCTGAGTTGAGCGAGGGACGCGTGTGTGCGGGTTCCAATGTCTGGGGGGAAATCTGGCACCCGGGTCGGCTTTGAGAAACAGGGTCGTAGCGTTCCGATCGCGGTGGATGGCTCTGCCTTTGGCCTTGGCGCCGTGGTTGTGCGCGCCGGCGGCGGCACAGATCTCGCCGGGCTCCTTGTCGCGCCCTCACCAGCAACTGGAGGGGGTCACCCACTGTGCTTCATGTCACGATTTCGGGGCCGGTGCACGCGGCTTCAGCCTTAAATGTCTGGACTGCCACACCGAGATCCGCCGGCGGCTGGAAGCCCACACGGGATTCCACTCCCGTGCGTACAAACAGGCAGCCACCCAAGCGGACTGTGCGCGTTGTCACATGGAACATAATGGGCAAGGGTTTACGCTTACGCGCCTCGATCGTGCGAGATTTGACCATCTTGCCGAGACCGGTTTCGCGCTAGCCGGAAAGCACCGCGCGCGGGCGTGCGAGGCCTGCCACAACGCGAAGCGAATCCCAGCCGCCGCCCGGGCCGAAATCAAGGTCAAGGATCCCAACCGGTCCTTCCTTGGGCTGGCCCAGGATTGCGCCGCCTGTCATGAAGACCAGCACGGGGGCCAGCTTGGCTCCGACTGCAACCACTGCCACACCGAGGACGCATGGAAGCCGGCTCCAGGATTCGATCATTCGCGCACGTCGTTCCCGCTCACCGGCCTGCACCAAGCCGTCGCCTGCCAGAAGTGCCATGGTCCGAAGGCAGGCGAAGACAAGCCGCGCTACAAAGGGCTGGTCGCGGGCACCTGTCAGGGCTGCCACGAGGATCCTCACCGCGGCGGGTTCCGTGACGCGGGCTTCTCGGGCACTTGCGACAGTTGCCACAACACCAGCGGCTGGAAGAACACCCGTTCGGCGAAAGGATTCAATCACAGCACCACCAAGTTTCCGCTGACTGGGAAGCATGCCGACAGACCTTGCGCGGATTGCCACAAGAGCAACGATTTTCGTCGTCCGATCGGGTACGAGCAGTGCGTCGACTGCCACCAGGATCCCCACGCTGGGCAGTTTGCCGGGCGCGTTGCCGGTTCGGACTGCGCCGCCTGCCATTTCGACACCGGCTTCAAGCCGGCCCGGTTCGATCGCGCCATGCACGAGTGGAGCGCCTTCCCGTTGGAGGGCAAGCATGCCGCGCTCGGCTGCCCCAAGTGCCACCAACCGGAGGGCCGCTCGGCGGTGTACCGCACGGGCAAACTCGACTGTTCGGCCTGCCACGCGGATCAGCACGCCGGCGAGTTCGCCACCGCGCCCTACTTCGACCGCTGCGAGCAATGCCACACGCAGGCGGGCTTCGAGTTGGTGGTGTTTTCCGTGGAGCGCCACGAGGCGACCCGCTTCCCCTTGACCGGGCGGCACGCCCTGGTGCCCTGTAACGATTGCCACCAGCCGCTGGCAGCGGCGGCAAACCTGGCGGTGCCGGCCGAGAAGATCGCGCTTCCCGCGGTGCCGCGCCAGCATCGCTTCACCGACTTGACCTGCAACACATGCCATCAGGATCCTCACCAGACCCGCCTGGCGTGCGAGGAGTGCCACACGACCCAACAGTGGAGAGAAGTGAAGCCGTTCGAGCACGAAGAGACCGAGTTCAGGCTCGAGGGAGCGCACCAGAGGGTGAAGTGCGTCGATTGCCACCCTCCGGAGGCGTCCGTCCCAGCGGCACCCGCCTCCGCGCCTGGCTTTTCCGAGGCTCGCAAACAATGCGGCGAATGCCACGGAGCGAAAGACGCGCACGGCGGACAGTTCACCAGCGAAGCACGGGTGGAGGATTGCGCGGCCTGCCACGGCGCGGTGCGCTGGGAGACGGTTACCTTCGATCACGACCGGGCTTTATTCACACTCGACGTGGCGCATCGCAGAGTCGAGTGTGCGAAGTGTCACAAGCAAGAGAGTTGGCCGGATGGCAGAATGATCCGAGTCTACCGGGGCACTCCAACCAAATGCGTGCAGTGCCATTGATTAAGATCGCGCCCGCAGCGAGGCGCCACTTGTCTGAGGGGGACTACCGCCGGGGGAGGGAAGACGCAATCGCATGGCAACCATTCCCGTAACGCCGCGGAGCGCGAGAGCCGACCGCAGCAGACAACCGCCGCTGGGAGAGGTCCTGCACCGTGCGCTGGTGACGTCTGTGGCGCTGGCGATCGCCGGCCTGATCCTGTTCGTGGCGGTGCGAGGCTTTTCGTATTACACACTTGGCATCGAGCAACGGCCCCTCTCGCCGCTCCACGCCGAGTTTCGTTCGAGCGGAACGGTCGGCTTGAAGCTGGGCATCCTCAGTGTCAGCATGCTCGGGATCCTCTTCCTGTATCCCATTCGCAAACACTTTGGGTGGCTGAAGCGCATCGGCAGGACGCGGCGCTGGCTGAACGTTCACGTGGTGTTCGGAATCACCACGCCACTAGTGGTCACCTTCCACAGCGCTTTTCGGTGGTACGGCGTGGCGGGGTTGGCTTACTGGACCATGATCGCGGTGGCTCTCAGCGGATTCACGGGCCGCTACTTGTATGCAAAGATGCCGCGCAGCCTGAACTCGGTGGCGCTGACCATGGCGGAACTGGAGGCCCAGGCCGCGGCGCTGGCCGCCGAGTTGGCGCAGAACTCCCTCTTCCAGGCCGAAGATCTCGCTCCGCTCCTGACGGTTCCGAGCGCTGAGGAGATTCGTTCCATGAACCTGGGCCGGACGCTCTGGAACATGCTGTGGATGGACCTGGTGCGCCCTTTCCAGGTAGGCCGCTTGCGGCGTCGCGTGCTGGCCGGGGCGGCGCAAATCCGGACTCTTGGCGGATTGGTCGCCTCGCGCAACGCAACCCTGGAATCGATTGTTTCGCTGGCCCGACGGCAATCCCGTCTGCGGGCGGCGATGGCGTTCCTGGACCGCACGGAACGAATCTTCAGGCTATGGCATGTGGTGCACCGGCCCTTCAGCATCTCCTTCGTGGCGCTGATCCTGGTGCACATCGGAGTGGCGCTGTCGGTCGGGGTGTTGCATGCGCACTGAGGCTTGATTTCGCAGGCGCGCTCGCCTGTGCTTCCGTGGCGCAGGCCTTCAGCCGTCCTGGTTTTATGTACAGAGCTTTGCGCGGTCCTGGCGCTTCGTATCGCCCGCGCTTTACTTCTGCGCCCAATTGAAAGTTTCATCGGCTTTCAGGTTGCGATATTCTGTTCCCGCCAACCGACCAGCCCCCCGGGAGATGGGTATGGACATCGCTTGGCATGTGGCGTGAAGGCAAACATTACCGAACCAAGACACTTCAATCAAAATCACAGATGTCAAAGACGGAAGCCGACGCGGCTCCGTGCACGATAAGCGGAACCACAGACGGGGAGGATGCAGTTCGGAGCGACTGTTTGAAACCCTGCCAACCGCTCTGACCGGCGAAAGTGAAAGGTTCAACCCGAATGACAACAGGGGTGCGTATAGACCATCAGGCGGTTCCAGCTTGGAAAACATGGATATCCGCAGGATAGATCGCATTGCGTTTATAACCTTGCTGGACCGTGGGCAACCGATGGTTGTCGTTCAGCACTGTGGGCCATCTTCGGCGGGATCTTCACGCATTTCGCGTTCGCCGTCGGAACGGATTCATCGAGCGCAACCGGGCGGCGCACGAAGCGGGATCGGTGAGATCAGCGGAAAATCAGCGCGCCCATTTGCAGCAGGCGCTCCGCGCGGGCCGGATCCGCATGGACGGTACGCATTACTTTGTCCAGCGCTTCCAGTCTGGCGGCGGTTCTCAGTTCCGGGCCGCGCGGCGGGAAGCTCCCTCGCGCCGGCCTCGCCGACGGCAGACCGGAGAGCGCCTGCAGCCACTCGCCAGAGCCGGACGCCCCGCTCAGAAACCCTCCCGCGCGAGACCTTCACGCAGCCTCTGAAGGCATCGGCCGCGGATGAAGCCGATCGAGCCTTCAGCCAATCCGAATTGCTGGGCCACCTCCGCATAGGACAGCGGCGGGTCTCGAAAGAAGAGCAACTGGAACATCCGCCGGCAGCGCTCGGGAAGCTGCGCAACGGTGTTCCGCAGAATCTGAGTGCGCTCGGCCTGCTCCTTCCATTCCAGGAACAGCGGCCCGTGCGCCAGCGGTTCGCGATCAACGGGTATCATGCCGTGTTCGATGGTCCGCGCGCGGCGGCGTTTCCACTGATAGCACTTGTGCGACGCGACAGCGATGAGCCAGCCGCCCAGGGCGCCCGGTCGGCGGAGGTTCTTCAACTCGGAATAGAGGTCGATCCAGACCTCCTGGAAGATGTCTGCCGCGTCCTCCGCGCTCATGCGGTATTTCATGGGGGCGGAATAAACCAGGTTCTTGTACTTGTCTATAACCGCGGCCCACGCCAGCTCATTGCCGCGCAGGCACTCCTCCACGAGATCTTCATCCTTCCATGCCCGTGTCGGTTCGATGGAAGAAATGGCGATTCTCACTAATGCAGCGCCGGTATTCAAGGGCTGATCCAGTTATTTCAGAGGGCGAAAATCAGCTTATGCCAGAGGCCAGTAGCCGGCCGGATCCGGTGGGCATGGCAGTTGATCGAAGAGCTCAGGCTGAGCCTGTTAGCATCTAGTCCCTGCCAGGTACCCGTGTCAGGATACGGCTCTCCTTAGTGCCATTGGGATCGGGCGCGGTCAGGTCACGCCACTTGGACACGCGAAAGTCTTACTAACGAGGTCGACGCCCGCTGACCGCTGCATCAAGATGAAATAGAGCCACTGGTACACCGCGTACCACTGGTGTGCCCGGGCTTCGCCCGGCCTGGAGACGACGCGTACTGAGGCGCACACTTGCGGCGGGACGAAATAGGTGGTGGCTCTTTGGTCCGGCGCAAGCAGGGCCGCTTTCGAAAGAAGCGCAAATAGCCGTTGGAGTGTGGTCATGTGCAACTCAACTTTCTGCTAGCATCCTGGTCGAATTCACGCATCAATTGAGTTTTAGAGTTCTCCCGAAAATTTGCAATCCTGACTTTACTCATAGCTAATCACTGCTGTTCAAAACAGGACAGACCTGTAGCGCTAGCTGCTGAAAACGTGAGAGACAGCACCAGAGACAATGTTTGCCAACGCACAATTCAATAAACTGGATATTGAGGCAAGTTGACCATTTTACGCCGAACTCTGAAAATTGCACGGCACCGTCCTTCCAAAAAGGCCCGCGCATACATGTCAAATGGTTTCCCCAGAACCGAGATGGATAAGGACCTCAACGATAGAGGCATTCCGCGGACTTCTGCCCAGGCGACCGCATCGGCCTCGGGGCGTCAACGGTGACCTCTCGCAGGTTAACCAATCTGAAACCTCTTTGCCGTTAATCTGTTACTTGATGTCTGCTACTGTGGTCCCGAGATCTGCATAAGGGCTCTCGAGGAGATACTGGTCGCAAGCGTTCCCTGTTTGGGTCATTCAGCGCGCGTCTCGACGCAGGCTGTGCTATCGTCGTCGCTGGCTCCGAATCGGCGGGTCTTTCAAGAGACGGTCGCATTACGTTTTAACGGGGCTTTGGAGGGAAGGTCAGCCATGCTTTTCGCCGGCACACAGTCGGTTCCCAGCGGCTACTGGAGAACTTGGTTCCCGGTAGCGTTGTTCCTTGCTGTCAGTTCTGCTCTGTTCGGTCAGGCCGCTTCCGGCACCGGAAGCATTTCGGGACTGGTGACGGACCCGACCGGCGCCGTAATGCCGGGTGCCGATATCGCGATCCGGAACTTGGAGACCAACGTTAACCGTACACTCAAGTCCAATGACGCCGGCGTTTACGAAGTGGTCGCGTTGAAGCCGGGCCAATATGAGATCAAGGGCTCCAAGCGTGGCTTTGCCACTCTGGTGCGAACCCCGATTACCGTCTCGGTAGGCCAGCAAGCCCTGGTGAATTTGGCCATGCAGGTCTCGCAGACTTCCGAAACTCTAACAGTGAGTGGCGACACCGAGGCAGTGGACACGTCGAAGACCGACGTGAGCTCGGTGGTCAACCTGAAGGACATGATGAACCTGCCGATGAGCGGCAGGCGCTGGGATAGCTTCGCGCTCTCCACGCCGGGCACCACCAACGACGGCGGGTTCGGCCTTCTCAGTTTCCGCGGCATGTCCGGGCTGTACAACAACAACATGATCGACGGCATGGACAATAACCAGGCGTTCTTCTCCGAAGCCAAGGGCCGCACGCGTTTGAATTTCGCTTACAGCATCGACGCCATCCAGGAATTCCAAGTCGGCAACAGCGCCTTTTCAGCCCAATACGGACGCGCCGCTGGCGGTGTAGTAAACGCGGTTACCAGATCGGGTGGCAATGACATTCACGGAACCGGCTTCTACCTGATGCGCGACGACTCAATGAATGCGGCCAATCCGTTTAGCGCCAATCAACTCGTGGCTCTGGGTCTCCCGGGTAAGCCGAAGGACCGGCGCCAGCAGTTCGGTGGTTCCCTGGGCGGGCCCATCAAGAAGGACAAGCTCTTTTACTTCGGGAATTACGAGCAGCAGAAGCGCAACTTTCCAATGTCGGTGGTGCCGAGTTCGTCGACCTTCTTCAATTCCACGTGCACCGCACCGGGTTGTCCCGGGGTCGTGTCGTTCTTTCAGAGCCTGGTCGAGAATCAGCCGCGCCAGGGAAACGAGTCGGTCGGCCTCGGGAAGATGGACGACAACCTGAATTCACGCAACACGCTCACCGGCTCGGTCAACATCCTGCGCTGGGACTCTCCGAACGGAATTCAAACCGCGCCGTCTTCGTCGGTCCACCACACCATGAACGGTTCCGACGACGTCAATTCCGAAACCTTGATCGGCAAATGGACCTCCAACTTCACTCCCACATTTCTCAGCGAGTTGCGCTTCCAGTACGGGCGCGATTTCGAGTTCGAGCTGCCCGACGCGCCCGGGCCTTCAGTGACCACCACCAACGGCATCAATTTCGGCATGCCCAACTACCTGCCGCGGGCTGCTTATCCCGATGAAAAGCGTATCCAGTTCTCACAAAATCTGAGCTGGCTGCACGGGCGGCATTCGGTGAAGTTCGGCTGGGATATTACGCGCGTCGACGACCTGCTGATCAACTTGTTCTCGGGCGGCGGCGTCTACAACTATTCCTCACTGAACAATTTCGCCCTGGATTGCGGCAACGCGGCCCAGCCGATCCCATTGACGAATTGCCTGGCGGCAACTAGCGGCGGCGGCATTGTGGGCGCACACTACTTCAACTTCACGCAGGCGTTCGACTTGCTGGGCGCTGCCGGCCGCACCGACTTCAAGACCTGGGACATGGCGGGCTACGTCGAAGATACCTTCCGACTGCGTAACAACCTGACCCTCAACCTGGGACTGAGGTATGAAGTGCAGACCATGCCGGCTCTCCACGGCAACCCCCTGGAACCGCGCACCAGCGCCTTGAACACCGACACCAACAATTTCGGCCCACGCCTCGGGTTAAGCTGGGACCCGAACAATGATCAAAAGACCGTGATCCGGCTAGGCGGCGGCATCTACTATGGCCGCACTCAGAATTCGACGATCGCCAACTTAATCACAAA
>JAGWQP010000273.1 GCA_028876805.1 Acidobacteriota bacterium
GGTACGTGACATGGTCGCCGAGCGCCATCTGGGCCCGGTGATCATTTCCGCGGCGGGACCGGCTAGCTTAGTTCCCTCTGAGCCCGGAGACAGCGTTAGCTCCTCGAGCCGGATTCCCCCCACCGAGGTAGGCGACCTGGCTGGCTTTCAGACTCTCGTCGGTCCCTTTAGGCAAGGGTGGTTTACCTCAAGTGCCGCCGTTCAACACCGCCCAAAATTCGCATTGAATGAGCATGGTTCCCGCCAGTTCCTGGCCCACAAAGGTGTGTCGGGCCGGCCGCGCCTCCGGATCGGGGAACATGCGCAGCCATTGCTGATTCACGAATTTGCGGTGGGCTCCGTCCTTCAACCATACGGTTATTTTGAGAATATCGTCCGTGGTGCCCGAGGCAGCCTCGATGATTTCCTTCATGTGGGCGAACACCAGCGCGCATTGCTCTTCGATGCCGTCCGGCAACCTGCCGGTCACGGGGTCCATGCCGGAAATGCCGCCGCTCACCACAAACGGACCGATCCGGCTGGCCGCCGGAATGGGGTGTTCATGCCGGAACCCCGGAATCTCAATGCTACGGCGTCTCATGGCTTCCGTCCTTCGAATGCATTTTGAAGCAAAGCGCGGATTCCGTCCTTTGTGACCGGTCGCGGATTGTAGTAGGGATTCTCGACGGCTATCTCCGCCGCCTGGTCCAGGGCGTCAGCCTTCATGCCGATGGCGGCCAGCGAAAGCGGCGCGCCGAGTGACGCTGCCAGATTGTACAGCCCCTCGGCGGCCGAGCCGGAAGCAAGTGCCCGCGCGACTCGCGCCATCGCTAGGGGCGCGGCCGGTGCGTTATACGCCGTCGCATGCGGCAACACCACGGTATGAGTTTCCGCGTGCGGTAGGTTATAGGTCCCACCCAGCGTGTGGCACAGCTTGTGATGCAATGCCATCCCCACAGCGCCCAGAGAGATTCCCCCCAGCCATGCCCCGTACAACGCCTTGGAGCGCGCCTCCAGGTTCCCTGGTTCCTTCACCACGACAGGCAGACTCTCACCCAGCGTCCGGATTCCGTCCTCCGCCATCATGGAAATGATCGGGTTGGCGTGCTCGGCGTAAAGCGCCTCCACGCAGTGCGCGATCGAGTTCATACCGCTGGTCGCCGAAAGCATCGGCGACATGGTCACGGTAAGCGAAGGATCATAAAACACCGTCTTGGGCAACACGCGTGGGTCCCGTCCCGTTGTCTTGCGCCCCTTCTCCGTCAAGCCCCAAATCGGTGTCATCTCGGAACCGGCATAAGTCGTAGGCACTGCGAGGATCGGCAGATCGAAGACCAGGGCGATAGCCTTGGCCAGTCCCGTGGTCGAGCCGCCGCCCACGGCCACGCAGCAATCCGCGCCCAGGCTCGTCGCGGCTTCGCGCGCCGCCCGCGCGGTTTCGATGGGCACATGCATCGCCGCCTGATCGAACAGGCCCGCCGCCCGCGAGCCCAACCGCTCCACCAGGTCCAACCCACTCTGCCGCTGCTCGGGAGTCGAAAGGACCAGGGCCTTGGCGAGTCCCAGCCTCTGGATTTCCTCCGGCAGCTTCTCCAGGCATCCGGCGCCGAAAACCACGCGCGAGGGAAGGCTCTGGTAGACAAACGACAGCATCAGACCTGCTCGGTGTGAGCGCGTCTGGTGCGCTCGTTCAACTCGCGCAACACGCGCAGTTCGTTCTCAGACGGAGGGGCTAGAGTCTCCACCACCGGCGCCACCTTCAGCGGCCAGCCGGTGTTCTCCACAACTTTTTCGGCCGTCACACCCGGGTGTACGCTGGTCAGCGTCAGTTCCCGCGTCACGGGGTCCGGTGTCAGGACGCCGAGATCGGTAATCACGGCGGTCGGTCCCTTCCCAGGAAGCTGCATGCGCTCGCGGCTGTCGCCGCCTTCCATGTGTCCACTCGATGTCAGAAAATCCAGCTTGTTCACGAACGCCCGCTTGCTATGCCGCAACGTAATCAGCACCTCCTTGCAGCATGTCGCGATTTCCGGCGCACCGCCCGCTCCCGGCAAACGGGTCGACGGTTTGCGGTATTCGCCGATCACCGTCGTATTGATGTTGGCAAACCGATCGATCTGCGCCGCGCCCAAAAATCCGAGATCGATGCGCCCGCCCTGCAGCCAGTACGCGAACATCTCGGGGACCGACACCACTGCATCGGCCGTCTCCGCAAGTTCGCCGTCCCCGATCGATAGCGGCAGCACTGAGGGTCTCGTTCCAATCGTGCCTGATTCATAGATCAACACGGTCTCGGGCGCATGCGTCAGCCGGGCCAGGTTGGCCGCAGCGCTCGGCAGCCCGATGCCCACAAACAGCGACGCACCATTGCGGATCATGCGCGCCGCCGCGATCGTCATCATCTCATCGGCGGAGTAGGAGGCCTCAGGCATATTGCGTTGCCTCTTCCAGACTCTGCTTGAAGGCGCCGAAGTCTCGGGTCCCCATGATGTGACGTTCGAGCCATTTTTGAAACGTTTCGCGCTCCCGCGAAATGCCGTCCCACTTTTTGTAGAAAGCGTTGTTGCGGGGATAGTAGCCCTGCGCGTAAGAAGGAAACGCGCCGCCTTTGACCGGGCACACGGCACCCACCACCCACGAAGGCAGCACGACCGAATTCGGCGGCGCGTCCAGCCGGTCGACCACTTCCTCTACCGTGACGATCGAGCGTTTTGCCGCCAGCACCGCCTCTTTTTGGACTCCTACCACACCCCACATCAACACGTTGCCCCGGCGGTCGGCCTTCTGCGCATGCACCACAGTCACGTCGGGCCGGTGCGCCGGCACGGCCGCCAGCTTTTCTCCGGTGAACGGGCACTCGATGAACTTGATGTTCGCGTTGTACTTCGGCAGGTCCGTACCCAGATAGCCGCGCAAGACGCCGAACGGCAGGCCCGAAGCGCCGGCCGCGTAAGCCGTGGCCATGCCGGCGTGCGCGTGCTCTTCAATTTCGAGCGGCGAGGGCCAGCCGTTTTCCACGGCGTCGCGCAGGCGGTAGAGCGAGCCGACCCCGGGATTGCCGCCCCAGGAAAACACCAGCTTCGCCGCGCATCCGGCCCCGATCAGCTGGTCGTAGATCAGGTCCGGCGTCATCCGGACGAGCGTCAGGTTGCGCCGGCGCTGGCGGATGATTTCATGCCCGGCCGCAAACGGAATCAAGTGGGTAAACCCTTCCAGCGCAATCGTATCCCCGTCGCGGACGAGAGCCTGGATCGCCTCGTTGAGTTGCAGAATCGTGGCCAAGGTTTTTGACCATTATGACACGGCCTCGCTTGCTCACCGCTCCCGGGTGGACGAAGGCGGGCTGCCGAGACCTTGTGGTCCAGTATCAGGGCGGACGCCCGACGAGTGCCCGGTTGTTGGGCTTCCTGTGCGGTACTCAACCGACCGGCACCGACGTCGGCAATGCCAAGGCGCGGGGCGCGTGCGAAGCGCTTCAGAACAAGGATGACCGACAGGTTGCCGTCACCGGCGATGTCGAGGGCGACACCACTCGAGGTCGCAATCTCAGGGCACTCGACCGCGCGCGATAAAATGCCTGGAGGGGGTACGGATGCTTGAACCGCTTCCATCTCCAGCTGCCCCACGCCGGGCGTTTCTGTTGATGCCGGCTGCAGCGGTCGCGCTAGCCGCATCCCTTTATCGGAGGGAACGAAAAATGCCGGATTCCGCCGCCCCTGGAACGGGCGCCGAAGTGGATATTGTCGACTTCACAGACAGAGGAGAACGCCAGGAGACTCACCACGTGCACCAGATCGTAAAACCTGACGCTGAGTGGAAACATGAACTGGCGCCGGAAGAGTTCGCTGTCACGCGCGAGGCCGGCACCGAGCGCGCCTTCACCGGCCGCTATTGGAACAACCACGAAGCCGGTCTTTATCGCTGCGCCTGCTGCGGGACCGCGCTGTTCCGGTCCGCCGAGAAGTTCGATTCAGGCACAGGCTGGCCGAGCTTCTGGGCGCCGGCCGCGGAAGAAAACGTCCGCACCCAGAAGGACCATTCATTTTTCATGGAGCGCATCGAGGTCCTCTGCACCAAGTGCGACGCGCACCTCGGGCACCTGTTCCCGGACGGCCCCCGGCCCACCGGCCTCCGCTATTGCATTAACTCCGCCGCGCTCCGGTTCGCCAAAGCGTAATCCGGCCATTCAGGTTGCTATCCGGTGCAGAAGGCGGATGCTCTCGCGCTCAGCGGTTCTCATTTCCATGCTTGCTCAGCGCCCTCGCCTTAGCCGAACCCCGTCAGACTGAGATTCGCGTCCAAGTGCGTAGCCAGAAACCGGGCCCGTTGCCGGGGCCGAGGTCACTCGCGGGGGCCGGTCGACGGGAGCGGGCGCACCGTGATGACCGCTGCTCCCGGCAAACTGGAAATCCACTTGGCCAGAGTCGCTTTCCGCGGATCAGCGCGAGGTTTACGAAATCGCTATCGAGTTGGAGCCACCACGACCGCCCCGGAACAGGCGACAGAATCGGCAACCCGCACCAACCAGCGGCTGGACGACATCCCAACGCGAGTCGAGGTACTCGACCGCGAAGACATCGAGGAGCGCATGCTCGTGACGCCGGGGCGACATCGTGATGCTGCTGAGCGAACTGCGGCGGTATGCGCGTCCAGGCCACGTCGCCCTCGCTCGGTCGCGCGAGCGTCCGCATTCAGGAATGAGCGGCCGGTATGCTCGCTTCCTGGCCGATGGCCTGCCGCCGTTCGGCCAGGAGGTGGGGCGGCCTGGGGCCTCTCGAGATCCCGCCGATGGATTTGGGGCACGGCCGCGTCTTCAGCGGCGGCGTCCAGCTCCGTTTCTAAGTGGTGGAAGGCGTGCGCCCGAGCGGCCGGCCCTACTCCGCCGCGCCCGTCGCAGGTGGAGCTTTCTTCTTCTCCGGAAAGAGCTGCTTCGGATCGAGGTCGGCCGGGAAAGTGACATCGAAGAAACCGATCATCATCTCTTCCCAGCTCTGGTCGCCCCACGTGACGGCCTTGGTGGAGTCGGGGTTGTGCGGGTTGTTCAGTGAGTTGTCGAAGTGCGCGGTGGCTGCAATCTGAGTGCCCTTCGGCAGCACGATGTCGGAAACCGGTTGATACCAGAGCTGCCAGCCGAAATCGTAGTGGGGGACACGCAGAATGGTCTCGGTCTCGCCGCTCGGGTAAACCAGACGGTATTGGAAATCCTTGCCCCGTAGATGCATGTGCGGCAAAAGCGCGCTCAGCTTCGCATCGTGCCCCAGTTCGAAGCTGGCATCCACCTGGTAGTTGGGGTCACCGGGGGGAATGGTGAACTTGCTGTTCGATGCCGCCAGCGTCATCACGCGCTCGTGCGGCGCCTGCTTGCAGAAGATTACTCCCACCTTGGTACGGTCCTCGCCAGCGTGCCCGTTGGCCGTATAGTGAAGCTGCAGAACGATGTCGGAGCCGGCCTTGATCAGCCGTCCCTGCCCGGGCTCGAGAATGCTCGGCGGCAGGCCAGGCGCGAAGCCGGAGAGAAGATCGCCGTTCAGCGACGGCCGGTTGCCATTGGCGTCCGCTTCCGGAACAAAAAGCTCGCCCGGTTTCTTATCGCGCATCCATTTCGAGCTGCCATCGCGGATATATGCAATCACGTGGTGTACCACGGCCCGATTGCCCGGCCGCACCTCGGCCATTTGCACCCAACGGTCCTCGGTGAATTTATAAGGCAGCACGACATACTGGTATTCGATCGTACCCGAGGCGGGCACCTGAAACGGCTCGGGCATTTCCAAGACCATGTCGGGTTGGCCGATGTTCCATCCGTCGACGAACGCGAGCGGCTGCGGCAGATCCTTGGGATCACCTTCCGGTGCGCCGGCATCGACCCAGCTCACGAGCGTGTCGATGTCCTTTTGCGGAAGCGACCGGTCGTTGCGAAAATGCCCGTACCGCGCATCGGCGAACCAGGGCGGCATCTTTTTCGCCAGCACGGCCTGCTTCATCGCTCTGGCCCATGGACGCGCCTCTTGGTAGGTCCGCAACGACATCGGCGCCGCCTCGCCCGGGCGATGGCAGCCCTGGCAGTTCTTTTGCAGAATCGGCGCCACATCCTTGCTGAACGTTACGGAACCGGTTGCGCCGGACGCAACCACAGAAAAACAGCAGACGAGCATTGACAGCAGCTTCATTCTTGCCCCTCTCTCTCGGTCGATTATAATACAGCCTACCGGCCGATCGGTCTGAACGGGATTTTGATGAGTACCAGTACCTGGGACGCTTCACCCCAAACGCTCGCGCGGGAGCCGGCTCAAGCCCGCATCGCTCGTGCCCCCTTGCTAGCATCGTTGGGTGGTGGAAGACGGCGAGATCTATTCGGTAGTGGGCGAACGGGGCTTTGAACGTCTGGTCTCCGCTTTTTACCGGCAGGTTCCCCAGGACGATTTGCTCGGGCCCCTCTACGGGGACGAAGATCTCCAAGGCGCCGAACAGCGCCTGCGCGATTTTCTCATCTTCCGTTTCGGCGGTCCGCCAAGCTACATCGAACAGCGTGGCCATCCTCGTCTGCGCATGCGGCATGCCCGCTTTCCCATCGGCCAGTCCACGCGCGATCGCTGGATCGAGCTGATGGATCGCGCGCTCGACGAATCTCGATTTCCCGCGGAGGTGGAGGCAAAGCTCAGAGCTTTCTTCGCGTCGACAGCCACCTTCCTGATCAACCAGCCGGACTAAAAGCCTCAAGCAAACGAAACCTGGCGCGAGTGGAGTTGAGCTTCGACCGCCCGGTCCCAACAAAATTGCAGACGAGATTTGGCCCGGCACTCTCAGGCGCCTTCCATCATTGTTGGGGGTCGGTGATCGCCCATCGGCAAAATGCCGCAAAAACGCGCAGAGCAGGCCGGCCCGGCCGACCTTATTTCCTCTCTCTGGCTCTGTCTTCTGGGTCGTGTCGACCGGTGAAAGCCTGAGGCCCATCCTCGCCCGATACGCGGGTTAGATCACGCGGGCCTGACGCATCACGCCTTCCGCTTTTTCGCGAATCCGGCGCGCCACCTCGTAGGGATCTGCTTGCTGAAACTCCGGCAAAAACAGCTCGACCGAGAGTGATCCCGAATAGCCCTTTTCGGCGAGTTTCCGCAGGATGCGCACCAGGGGAGAAACGCCATCGCCCGGAATGAGTCGCGTGGTGTTGTCCAACAACTCGCGAGGCACGTCCGGCACATCCTGGAAATGTACGTGGCCGATCTCGCCTGGTTGGATCAGATCGAGATCCTCGAACTTGCTGAGCCCGGACCAGAAGTGATAGCAGTCGAGCATCGGCTTTACGTTGGGATGAGCCGCCTCCCGAATCAGTTTGAGTGAAGTAGTCAGCGTGGAGATGAACGATGAGTTGCGCGCGAACTCGATCATTGCCGTCATGTGGTATTGTCTGGCAGCCTCTCCGCCTTCGCGAATGCAATCGGGCGCGCCTTTGTAGTCTTCCTGGGTGACCTTGCGGCTCGTGACTGCCGGACAGTAGATCCGCTCCAATCCGAACGAGGAAAACTGTTCGCAGCGCTTCTTCCAGGTCTCCATGGCGGCGGCCCGGTTTGCGCCTGGAATCCAAAAATCCGGAAGGACCGCCGCGCAGGAGACCGGAGTCAGCCCGAGATCGGTGACCACACGCTTGGCGGCCGCGAGGTTGTCGGTCTTCAGGAAGTCATCGAGGAGCCGGTCGGTGAGTTCGACATGGGTGATCCCCGCCTTCGCCCAGCCTTCGAGCGACCTGCGGTATCCGGCGGCCGCCGACGTGTTTTGATGCAGCGAGAGCGTCATTTTTCGCGGAGCCGTAGCCGCCCGACTCGCGAAATCGGCAGCCAAGGGCGCTAGCAGCGCAGCTCGTCGAGAAAGCATGGTTGTCCCTCCGTGCGACTGCCCTTACCGCGCCATCGGGTCCGGGCGAATCTGAAACTTCACGATCTTGCCCTTGGTGCCTTTTCCGCCTTCAATGTGCCAGACGAAGTGGGTGCCGTAGTTGGCCCACAAGGCACGGCCTTTCCAACCGGCATTGGGATCGTCGATGCGGCCATCCATACCGCGCGTATAGAAACCGAGCGGGTAGGGAACGCGCAGGTAAGTCCACTGTTTGGTCTCGGTGTTGAGCGCGAGCAGCGCGTCGGAGTTCGATCCGTTGGCGAACGGCGTGTTGGCGCCGAGACCGGATATATTGAACCGGTCCACCCAGTTGTAGTAATGGAAGTCGGACGGAACATCAGTGCCCTTCATCTTGGGGCCGTCGCTTTCATAGAGCGTCCAGCCTTCCTTGCACTGGCTGCCGTCAAGCTTCGCCGCGCCATTCAGGTCCTTGCACTTACGCACATCAAAGCTAGCCAGATGGCTGCTCGCGGCGAGCGCCGTCCAAACGACGCCATTGCTGTCGATGTCTACACCGCGCGGATCGAGGCCCGGTTGGGGCACCTTGAAGATCTCGGTTTTGCAGGAAGACGGAGGATCGTCACCCCGCTGTAAGCGGACGAGGAAGCCCGGGTAAGTTTCACTGATGCCCCACACCGAGTCATCCACCGGGCTCGGAATCACCGAGTACATGCTGTAGCTGACCAGAGTGTCCAGCTTTGGATCAAATGCCGTCTGTCCACTCCGTGCGCCCCGCGCGCTCGCCAGTGCTGGCGCGCCGCCGGTGTCGCCGGCGTAGAGCGCCGCATCCTCACCTCCGCGACCCGGCCGCACGACATTCCACGGCCTCGTGATCTTCCCGTCGCCGTTGGTGTCGAGCACCTGACCGCACCAACCCGCCGCCTTTTGTTCATCATGCGTCTGCTCGTAAACCTTGGTATCGATCCAGCCAAAAATTGGCCCGATCAACTCGTTAAAGTACAGCGTCTCGTCCGGGTCGTTGTCGAACTGCAGGTGGTGCGTGGAGAAGCACGTGTCGATCAGCGTAAACTGCCTGCTCTTGGGGTCCCAGTAGGATGCCTGGCGGCCGCTCGTGCGCAGCGGGAACCAGTCGGCAAACTTGTTGGAAGGATCATTGCACCAACCCGGATCCTGGTTGCTGCGAATCTTCGAGGTCATCCAGACCCGGCCCTCGTGATCGATCATCGGATTATGCGGATCCGCGGGATCATACGGCGGGTTGGCCCAGAGATGCTCGTCGCCCCAGTGCAGGGACGGACGGTTGGGCGGAGGGAACCGCGACGGGACCTTCGATTTGTCCTCGCGGGTCGGGATATCGAGCGCAAACGTGCTGTTCTCCCTCGGGTCCATCACCACGAGCTGCCCATGACCCGCGTTCACGGCATAGACACGCCCGCCGGAGTTCACCGTCGGATGTTGCTTATCGGTCGAGATCTCATCGTGCATGAAGGAGTGGTCATCGCCCACGTCCCACAACGTCACGACGACGTTGCGTTCGACCCCCTTGGGACGGGGCGGAGCGGGCGGTACTTCGCCTTTGGCGATGCGCTCGGTCCAGTCGGAGTAGGCCTTCAATGAGGGATCCTTGCCTTGCGTGGTGAGCACGCCATACATCGAGTTGCCGCGAACACCCGTGCCCAGACGCCACTCCCAGGCTTCCTCCGCCGTCTTCAGCTCGGGCTTCGCCGCGCGCACGTGGTCGATATTCCGCGTCTCGGCATTGCCGAGCTGATGGCAGAAGTTGCAGCCCGACTTGAGCTGATAGATCCAGTGATTCTGGTCCGTCATGGTGACGCCCAGCCCGTTGCCGTTTGGCCCGGTGCCCGGGAACTGGTCCTTGGCGGGAGGCGCCAACAGCGACAGCCAGTAGTTGGCGGGATAGACCTTGGCAGCCTCCTGCGGGGTTTTCGCCGAGGTCACCTTCAGGGTGACCTGGCCGGCGCCGGGTTTTCGGTCAATGGGGCTCGAATCCACCAGACCGTACCCACGAACCCAGACCTTGTAGTTGGCAGTGGGCAATTCGGGCAACATAAACCGGCCGCGGTCATCGGTGACGACGATCTTAATGAAGTTGGTGGGGAGATCCTTGGTTTCGGCGATGACCCACACGCCAGCTTCGGGACCCTTCTCTCCCTGAACGACACCGGTGATGTAACCCGACGGGTTGGCTGAACCGGCTGTAACGGTCTGTTTGGCGTTGGACTGCTGCGCGCGGGAGGGCAGAGCGCCGAACTGCGCGACCAAGCCAACCAGCCCGAGACCGAAACAAGCAGCCCTTCCCCAAAAACCGATGATCTTCATCGAACGCCTCCTCATCTCCTCATGGACGGCACGGATTGTTTTCGCGGACAGCCCCAGAAATAATCCAGTTCAGTATATTAAGGACTAGCAGAGCGACGCAACATCAACAGCGCTGGCCGCTTTCCGGTCGGGCGGCCTGTTAGACTTCGAGATGGCCCATTCGATGCGATTGCTGAGTGAAATGGCTCTCGTCCTTGCCGGCGCCATCGCCTGGGGACAGATGAATACCGCGGAGATCGGCGGCAGCGTCCTGGACCAGACCGGCGCAGCGTTACCCACCGCTACCATCGTCATCCAGCAGGAGGAAACCAAGCTCGAGTTCACGACCACTACCAACTCCCGGGGCGAATACTTGTTTGCGGAAGTGCCCGTAGGCACTTATTCGTTGGTGGCGACGGCGCTCAATTTCAGACGAGCCTCTCTTGAGCGGTTGGAGCTCCACGCCGGTGACCGGCTGCGTCGCAATTTCGTCTTAGAGATCGGAGACTCAACCGAAGTCGTCACGATCGAAGCCGACCCGGGAGGGGTGGAGCTGGAATCGGCCGAGATCCGGGACGTAGTTGGCCCAAGGCAGGTGACCGACCTGCCGCTCAAAGGGCGTCAATACCTCGATCTTGCAATGTTGAGCGAGGGGGTGGTCCGCCCTCCGGGAGGCACTCGCGGCGATGCTATGCAGCAGGCCGGTACCCTGGTGAATGTGCTCGGTCAACGCAGCGGGCACAACCTGTACTTGCTGGATGGCGTCGCGGTCACCGACGAGCACTTCAATAACATGGTGATCGCTCCTTCGATCGATGCGATCCAGGAACTGAGCATTCAGAAGACGTCGTACGCTCCCGAATTCGGAGGCAAGTCGGGAGCCATCATCAATGTCATCACCAAGTCAGGCTCGAACGATTTTCATAGCAGCCTCTTCGAGTTTGTCCGCAACGGGGCCTTCGATGCGAAGAACTTCTTTGACTCCTCGCGATTGCCCATCCCTCCCTTCCGTCAAAACCAATTCGGGGCTACCTGGGGTGGACCCATCATCAAGAACAAGACCTTCTTGTTTTTGAGTTATGAGGGCCAGCGGGTTCAGAAGTCGCTCACCCAGACCTTCTCGGTTCCAACGGCCGCGATGCGTCAGGGAGACTTTTCGGGTTTGCCGGCAATCTACGATCCCACGCTCTCTATCGGCGGCGAACGGACACCGTTTCCCGGCAACCAGATCCCGCAGGCCGGTTTGGACCGCGTGGCCGAGGCGTTACTGGCCCACGTCCCGTTGCCCAATCTCGCCGGCATGGCGCAGAACTTGCGCGCCACCGGGCTACAAAACACCGACACCAACCAAGCCAGCGCGCGCATCGACCATCAATTCTCGGCCAAAGACACGTCGTATTTCCGGGCTTCGGTTTTTGATGCGCGTGAGGCCGACCCATTTGGATCCGGAGTCTTGCAGGAAAGCCTCCTGCCCGGCTTTGGCCGCGACTTGAGCACACACGCCCTCAACGGGGCGGCGGGCTGGACCCGCGCGATGAACACCGGCCTGGTGAATGAGGCGCGTTTTGGGGTTCTCGTCGTGGTGGGAGGCCAGACCAGTCCCAACGCCGGAAATCCGTTTGCCACCCAGAACGGCCTAGCCGGCGTAGTTGCGGATCCGCGCGATGCCGGTTACCCGCAAGTCTCGTTTGGCGGGCAGTTCACGACGATCGGCGACCCGGCTTTGTTTACCTTCCGCCGGAACCGTGATTTTGAAGGTTACGACAACCTGATCTGGCACCGCGGCCGGCACACGGTGAGAGTCGGCGCCTACATCATGCACTACGATCTGGAGCCCGTGAATCCGAACGCGGCCCGCGGCATCTTTTCTTTCACGCCCCGTTGGACTTCGTCGGCGCCGGGCCTGGCGGACGGCAGCGCGTTTGCCGACTTTCTGTTGGGGTATCCGACTATCGCCCAGGCAGGTCTCGGCCGCGCCGCAATCGAGGCCCGGACCAACTGGCTGCACTTCTACGCTCAGGACAGCTGGCAGATCGCGGCCAATCTCAGGTTGGAGATCGGAGTTCGCTACGAATACAACCAAAACATGACGGACTCCGGCAACCAGATGGCAGCGATCGATACTTCGGTGCCGGGCGGCCGATTCGTTGTCGCCAGTGATGGCTCCGGGCGTATCTCGCAGGCTGCGAAGGCCTTACTTGCTTCGCTCCCGGTTCCCTTCGTACCCTCTTCGGAGGCCGGATGGGACAACAGCCTTCTGGCTTCGCGGCCGCTTCGGCTGGCTCCGCGCGCCGGCCTGGCGTGGGTCATTCCGGGCAGGTTGAAGACCGCGGTGCGCGCCGGTTCGGGCATCTACCCTAATCAGGCGGCCTATAGCATCGTCACCAACCTGGCGCAAAACCTGCCCTTCTTCCTCGCCAAGACTGTCACCTCAAGCGCGGTGGGCTCGCCAGCCTTTACGACGGAAGGTGCGCTGGCGGCTGATACGGTGGGGACGGCGGGCGGAAATAATCTGGATCACAATCTGAGAATCGAATACAACGAAG
Source organism: Acidobacteriota bacterium (assembly GCA_028876805.1). GTDB lineage: Bacteria > Acidobacteriota > Terriglobia > Bryobacterales > Bryobacteraceae > PSRJ01. The sequence goes on from JAGWQP010000273.1 coordinate 12,699, forward strand.
TGTGGAATTTGAACTTCGAGCGCGAACTCACCTCCAGCACCATGCTCTCACTCGCCTACATCGGCTCCCGCACCGTGCACGCAGACAGTGCCACGGTTTTGAATGTACCGGGGCCGGGCCCGGGGCCGATCGCACCGCGGCGGCCGATTCCGCAACTGAGCCAGATCTCCGACATTCGCTGGGATGGCTGGGCGGAGTATCACGCCTTCACCGTGAGCGCCAAGAGACGCTTTTCCCGCGGCCTCATGTTCGACCTAAACTGGACCTGGTCACATTCGATTGACGATGCCTCCGATCCCGCCGCCACGTTCAATGAGACCAATCTTCCGCAAAACGTCTACAACCGGACCGCGGAGAAGGCGAGTTCCAGTTTCGATCACAGGCACCGCGTGGTGGCGAGCGCGATCTACGCACCGGCCTTGCCGAACAACGCCAGCCGATGGATCCGGGCCGTGTTCGGCCACTGGCGGGGCGGCGGCAATTTCACGACACAGTCGGGTGCGCCGTTTACGGTCAATCTATCGAGCGACCCGGCCAATATCGGCGCCGGACCGGCACAACGGCCGAACGTGGTGGGCAATCCTAACCGGGGTCCACACACGCCCGACGAGTGGTTTGATACGTCGGTCTTTTCGCTGCCGCCGTTGTACACTTTTGGGAACGCCTCCAGAAACAACGTGATCGGCCCCGGCCTCGAGGAAATCGACGGCTCGCTTCAGAAGAGCATTCCGCTCGGCGAGAACGTAAACCTGCGATTTCGTGCCGAGGTTTACAATCTGCTCAATCACCCCAACTTTAATATCCCCAATCGCATCGCGCCGGCCGCGAATTTCGGCAGCATCTCGAGCGCGCAGGACTCCCGTCAGCTTCAGTTCGCGTTGAAGCTGGCCTTCTGATGGAGGCGTCGGCCCACTCCCCTTCCCTGGCCGAGCCATGCGTATAATTAAAGACCCGTACCGCTCTTCTAATTCCAGGAGGCCTCGATGTCCCGAGCCGTTGTCCTGATCACCGCTGTCCTCGGATCCGCTCTTGCGTTTGCTCAACGCCCTTCGAATCCGGCCCTGTTGATCCCGCAGAGCGCGCCGGAGCTGGACTACGTGCCGGTCGCCGACCCGGTCACGCTTCCCGCCGGCACCCTCATGGGGCCGCCGGCTAGCGTGGACTTCGACTCGCGGGGCCATCTGTGGGTTTTGAATCGGGGCGCCGCGCCGCTCATGGAGTTCGACTCCGACGGGAAATTCCTCCGAACCCTAGGGCAGGGTCTTTTCACGCGAACTCATGGCTTGCGGATCGATGGTGAAGACAATCTCTGGGTAACCGACGTGGCGGCGCACATCGTCGTCAAGCTCAGCCCCCAGGGACAGGTCCTGCTGACTTTGGGCACCCGGGGACAGGCCGGCGAGTGGAATGAAGCCGCCGAGTCGCGTCGCTTCACCGAACCGAATGACCTCGCAATCGGCCGCAACGGCGACCTCTTTGTGGTCCAGGGACACACGCCCGACCAGGGTGATCCGCGCGTACTCAAGTTCAACAAAAGCGGAGCCTTTATCCAAAGCTGGGGCGGCAGGGGCACGGAACCCGGCAGATTCAACGTGGCTCACGGAATCGCCATCGACGCCCACGGCCAGCTATGGGTCGCCGACCGCGAGAATCAGAGAATTCAGATCTTCGACCAGAGCGGCAAATTCATCCGGGAACTCAGGTATGCCGGCTTGCCCTGCCGCGTTGCGATCGGCGAACAGTACATTTACATGGTCAACGGTTTTGCCGGCCAACTGCTGCGGCTCGATTTGGATGGCAGGGTCGTCGCGGCCACAGGAAAGCCCGGAAAGGGCCTCGGTGAGTTCGGCGAAGCTCATTCTCTAGCAATCAGCCCGAAGGGAGAGATTTTTGTCGCCGACACAGTAACGAGCGTTCTTCACAAATTCGTGAAAAAGTAGCTGCTAGATCACTTCACTTCCCCGCGCTGTTCGCGGCCGCGCGCTCCCGACAGGAAGTGCACAATGTCGTAATTGTCTTCGTGACACGCGTACTCGTACATCTGCTCGGCCGGGTCGATCTTGGTCCAAGGAATAACGGCCGTCCACGGTTTGGTCCAGGTCTTCGGATCCGACACCGTGAATTCGTAGTTGAGCGTGTCGGCGTCGACGCGCGTAAAGCGCTCCGTAATCCGATACGTCTCGGGATTGGCGTTCTGGAAGATCACTCCATCGTCGGTCCGGAAATTCGTCGTCTCCACCACCAGCGTGTTGCCCTCCCAGTGCCCGCGCGAATCGCCCAGCCACTGGTGAAGCTCCTTGCTCAGGTGCGGGCCGCCGTCGGTCGGAATGATGCGGGCGCTGTGGATCATCTCCGGCGCGATCACGACATAGCCGGGGCTCTGGAAAATCTGAAAGTCGTTGTTGTAGATCGTCGGCAGGTACGGCGGTGAATCGGTGCGAATAATGCACTGCACGGGCAGGGAAAAGTCGTGATAGCTGTTCGGCAGCCCGGCGTTAAAGCGTGCGTTTGCGCCGGCGCGAGCGGCTCGGGCTTTTTCCCGTTCCGGAGACAACGGCACCAGGGGCGGAATCCGGCCGTCCGGCGGGTCGACAATCAGCGACGTGCGGTGGTCGGAGGTGATCTTTAGCCGCCGCGAGTCCATCCAGTGCTCGTTATAGGCGCGGTTGACGTCGATTTCAGGCCCTCCGTCGCGGCGGTCGCGGCTCAGGTCCGAGGCCAGCTCCTCTTGAAATCCGGTCGCTTCCTCGTCGTTGAGAACGTCTTTCCCCGCCACGCCTGTCGGACGTTGCAGGGGAGTGCTGGTTGCGTCGTTCCAGACGCCTTGCAGGTCCGGGTCTCCCCAGGGTGTGCGAAACTCAGGCGCCTTTTTGGTCACCGGTGCGGCCTTGGCAGCGGCTTTCGGCGGCTGGCCTGCGGCCGGCCATACCGAAACCACCACCAGAATCCCAATCGAACTCAGCAGTCGAGCCTGCATTGGATGCCTCCTCAACCGTTCACTTGGTTGCCTGCTTGGTGAATCTTCCGAACAGCAGCTCTTCGGTGAACGGCACGCACTTGTACTCCAGGAGTTGGACGTTCTTTTCCATGCGGCGATAGAGGGGGAAACTGATCTTCCATGGCCGCGTGAACACTTTCGGGTCCTCGATCGTCGCCTCATACATCAGGTGGTAGGGACTGGCGGGGGTATAACGCTCCACCACATGAAGAGCGTCGCTATGGAAATCGCCCGCCCGATCGAACCAGGTCTCCGCGCGAAACCCGGAAACGTCCACCACCAGCGTGTCCCCGTCCCAGCTGCCACGCGACCATCCCATCCACGAGGGAGTGGGCGCCTCGCCCTTCCAACCCATGCGAATGGTGCGCGTGGCGCTGGTGAACTCATAGGCCACGAGGATATAGGGGCTCGATCCCTGCACGATGCGAAACGGAAACGGCAAGTAGGTGGCACGCGGCACTCCGGGCATGTAGCACTTAAACTCCGGGTCGCCCAGCTCATGCCACTTCTGGTCGTCGCCGACGTCGGCCGCCGTACGCTTGGCAAAATTCTGTTTCTTTTTCTCGAGCGCCCACGCCTGATACGGAATCGCACCGCCTTCTACCACGCTCTGCCCGGCGGGCTCCCCACCGTATGCACCCATGATTTCCGGATGCGGTCCGGGTTCGGCCTCGTGATCCTGAAGGTTCCAGTCGGCGGTGACGAAGGCCTGCCAAAGGCCGTTTAAATCGGGATGGCCATCCGCCATGCGGGGCGCCCGATAGGATGGAAACTCTCGTCGGGCCGGAGCCGGCGGCTGCCCCACCGCGGGCAATACTCCCACTAGCAGCACCCCCACAACGAGCCAGCTCGGTGCGGCAGTCACGCTACCGATTTCAATCCCCCGGATTTCCATAGTGGCGCCCGATAGGCACACAGTATACACCCGCCCGACGCTTGCGGGGGATCTCAGCGTGGATCGAGACTTGTGTCTTTGCTGCCTCTAGGTGGCGAATATGTCCAGCAGCCAGATGCCTCCAAGTAGAGCCGCCGCCAGCAACAAGATCTTGGCGGTGGCAAAAGCTTGCTCCGCCAAGCTAGGCGGCTTTTTTCCGGCGCTTGACGCTTCTGGATCCGTTTCTAACGGCATCATGCACTCCTTCTCGCGGCGGCGTACAGCCGTTCAGGCTCGGCGGAAGCGACGGCGGCCGAAGCCGATGGCGCGAGGCGCAAGACGGGACACTCGAATTGGGCGGCTAGAATCGCTTCCCGGCAGTTGCCGGTAACCAGCAGGCCGGCGTCCCGACTTTGCAAGGCCCGGCCGACCACCTCCGAACTCTGACCGACCTCAACGATCGCCTCCGCCGGTGGCGAGAATCGGTGGCGAAGCCCATTCGAGACGCCGTACGGCCCCTGCCACCTCCCGCTCCCGAATCCCAACCTCCCCAAGGTAGACCGGTGGCTTCCCGGCTGTGGGTGGCAGCGCGTGGATCAGGCTGAGTTCGGCTCCCAGTTCGGCGGCCATCTTCTCCGCCGTCGCCAGCACAGTCTCGTCACACTCGCCCAGTTCGAGTGCGCAACAGACCCTGCGGGCATCCATGCCGGTCGTCGCACGGCAGCGCACCGCGCCCCAATCGAGCCAGACCGGGCACGACGCCTCGGCGAGAACCTGGTCCGCCACCGAGCCAACCGGGCGCGAGGTCCCTCCCGCGGGAATCACCACAAGATCAATGGGATGGGCGCGGACGTATTCCAGGATCCGGACGGCGGGCTGGCCGCGCTCGAGCCGGAAACCGAAATACCGCGCCTGTGGCCCGTCTCCCGCGATGGCCTTCATCCGCCGCATGAGGCGCTCGAGCTCAGTGCCGCCCCCCCAGCCAGCGCTCCTCGTCGATCGCGTGTAACAGAGTGACGTCAACCGACCAGACTTCCACCATTCTTCGGACCGTCGGCGCCAGCGCCTGGCACCCTGACGAAAAATCGACTGGAAACAGTACGTGGTGAAACGTAAACATAGGCCTCCTCCGAATTCAAATCGAGCAACAGGGAGCGTTTGCCCGGTTCGACCTAGGGCGCACGCAACCTCAACAAATGCTTAAATTGACTGATTGAAAACTACTGGGAAATGGGAGGCGAACGCCCATGGAGAACATCGGCCGCACAGTGCCGTGGACCAAGATGAGGCTTCAGGGAAACTGGGGATCCGAACAGCGCCAGGAACGCCGAGTGAGCGCGCGCCGCCACAACAGAGCCGCCGCCGCGGCTCTCGGGCGAGCGATGGAAGGGTGGCCGCGGTCGAACCGCGCCAACGCGGCCGGGTGCTCCAATGGGCCGGCCACCCGAAAACGTCGCTCGTCACTCGGTATCGATGCCCAAACAAGCCACACCATACCGGCCTCGAGCGCTAGACACCACAGAACCGCCCAAACCGCGTGATCTCGGATTGAAGGGAATCGTTGCACAGTCATGATTAAGCTTCTTTAATGTATAACGAATCACCCGGTCGAGTGCAACCCGGGTGATAGTAAAGATAGTCCAGGTGGGGCAGGCTGGGTGGGTGCCTCGCCTGCCAACCAAAGAGTCAAAAACGCGGCAAATCGCGCTCCAGCATGCTGCGAGCACGAGCCAAGCCTGTTAGAGTGGAACGATTGGCGTTTTCACAATCGTACCTTCAGTCATGGTTTCGAGAATTCGTCTTGGATCAGGTTCGTCAAATCAAAATCGCACGCTTGCCCTCGCTGATACTGGCGGCAGCGCTGTCGAGCGGCGCGACATTCGCCCAGGTCAACCTGGGCGGCGTCTGGCAAAATCAGCTTGATGAGGATTTCCCGGACCGTCTTGCCGGTCCTGAATTGGGTGACTACGCCGGGCTTCCGATCAATGCCGCCGATCGCTTGCGGGGCGAGACTTGGGACGCGTCTTTGCTCACGCTCCCCGAATATCAGTGCCGCGTACATCCCGCCGACTATGCCTCGGCCTTCGCCGATATCCGGATTTGGGAAGAATACGACAGAGACACCCAAAACCTGGTGGCTATCCACCTCCACCATTTCGCGTGGGGAACGGAACGAACCATCTGGATGGATGGACGCCCGCACCCGCCGGAATATGCCTTGCACACGGCCATGGGCTTTTCCACCGGAAAGTGGGAGGGTGACATTCTGACCGTGACCACCGATCATCTCAAAGAGGGCTGGTTCCGTCGGAATGGCTTGGCGCGCAGCGACCGCGCTGTGGTCACGGAACACTTCATCCGCCACGAGAACGGGCTTACCTGGGTCACCGTGGTGAACGACCCAGCTTATCTGGTGGAACCTTTATATCGGTCGCGGGATTATGTCTTCAGCGTCGCCGGCCAAATCGCGCCGTACCCGTGCGAGAGCGTCGAGGAAATCATCCGGCCGAAGGAGGCGATTCCTCACCACCTGCCGGGTACCAACTCCTTCCTCAAGGAGTACCAGGCGAAACACGGGATTCCGGAGGAGGCGGCCATGGGCGGCCCCGAGACCATGTATCCGGAATACCGCTCAAAGCTGGCCGGCGCAGGCGCCGGGCCCGCCAAGTAGCGACGATGGAGCGCGTGATGAGAAACCTCTCGTCGGCCCCGCGCCTAGCAGTGACCTTGCTCGCGCTGCCCGGACTCGCCGGCGCGCAGCCGGCCGGGCCGCCGCAGGGCGGCGCTCCCGAAGACTTCGCTAACGTCGAGATCCACACGCTCAAGACGCAAGGCCACGTTTTCATGCTGGTGGGCGCGGGCGGCAACATCAGCGTCCAGGTGGGCAAGGACGGGGTCCTCATGGTCGATGCCGAATATCCCCAGCTGTCCGGCAAGATTCTGGCCGCGATTCGGCGAATCTCCGACGGGCCGATCCGCTATATCGTCAACACTCACTACCATGCGGATCACACCAGCGGGAACCAGAATTTGCGTAAGGTCGGCAGCACCATAGCCGGTGGCAACGTGGCCGGCGATCTCGGCGCGGAGGCGAGCGAGGGCGCCTCGGTCATCGCTCACAATAATGTCCTGGGGAGAATGAGCGGGGCCCTAGGCAAGGCGGCCGCCATGCCGCAGGACGCCTGGCCGACCGACACCTATGTCGGCGACGAAAAGAAGCTCTGGTTTAACGACGAAGGCGTCGAAATCATTCACGTCCCCAGCGCCCACACCGACGGCGACAGCATCGTCTACTTCCGCAAGTCCGACGTGATCAGTACCGGTGACCTGTTTGTGACCACCAGTTATCCCATCATCGATGTGGCAGCCGGCGGCACGATCAACGGGTACCTCGACGGTTTGCAGAAGATCGTCGACCTTATCGTACCGGTCTACGGGCAGGAGGGCGGAACTCTGGTCATCCCCGGACACGGGCGGTTGTGCGATCTCGGTGATGTGCTCAACTACAGGGAGATGGCGACCATCATTCGGGACCGCGTTCAAGACATGATCAAAAAGGGCATGACGCTCGAACAGGTGAAGGCGGCGAAGCCGACCTTCGACTACGACCCCCTGTACGGCACCACGACCGGCTTCTGGACGACGGATCGGTTTGTGGAGGCGGTGTACCAGACGCTGCTACCCAATAAAGAGCGCGGGGACGGCAAGAAATGAGATCCCCGCTTGCGCGAAAGCGCGCCGTGCCGGTCTTCTGGGTCGCTGTAGCGTTAGCTCTTCTGCTGCGGTTTTCGATCGAGGCTCAGTTTGGCCCGCCGCCTGCGGCCGGGCCGCCCCGGCCGGCCAGGGAACGGGCGCCGATCGATCTCACCGGCTACTGGGTTTCGATCGTTACCGAGGACTGGCGGTTTCGTATGATTACCCCGCCTAAAGGCGATACTGAGGGCGTGCCCCTCAACGCCGCCGGCCAAAAGGTAGCCGCGGCGTGGGATCCGGACAAAGACATTGCGGCCGGCGAGGCTTGCAAGTCCTATGGTGCTCCAGCCGTCATGCGCGTGCCCGGACGGTTCCATATCAGCTGGCAGGACGACAACACGCTCAAAATCGAAACCGATTCCGGCACCCAAACTCGCCTGCTGCGCTTTGGAGCGGCCAAGCCTGGGGGAGCGCCCAGTTTGCAGGGTGATTCAGCCGCCGAATGGGTCATGGCTTTGGGCGGGCGCGCCGGACGCGGCGGCGAAGGGCAGCCAGGCGCAGCGGCGCAGCGCGGAGGCTCATTGAAAGCGACCACCACACACTTGACTCCCGGGTATCTGCGCAAAAACGGGGCGCCGTATAGCGCCAATGCACTGGTCACCGAATACTACGACCTGACTCACGAAATCGACGGCAGCACGTGGATGGTCGTGAAGACGATTGTTACGGATCCCACCTATCTGTACCGGCCATTTGTCACCAGCACCAACCTGCGCAAACAACCCGACGCGGCGAAATGGAACCCGTCGGCTTGCGACGCCAAGTAACCTGCCGGGCACCGCGATCGCCTAGCAACTGAGATGACACGATCCCGGGTGTCCGCGGCGGTCCTTTTTGCCTGGGGAGCGGCTTGGGCGGCGGTTCGCGAGCCGGTGCGCCTCGACACCGGTCTGGTCTCCGGCGTGGCGGGGCGCGCCTCCGATGTCCGCGTGTTCAAAGGCATCCCTTTCGCAACTCCTCCGCTGGGGCGTCTTCGCTGGGCCGCCCCCAAGTCGGTAGCGCACTGGGAGGGAGTGCGCCACGCCGACACCTTCGGCGCGATGTGCATGCAAGGCCCGCCCGGCGGGCCCGGCAGAGGTGAGAGCCCCGATGGAATGAACGAGGACTGCCTCTATCTGAACGTTTGGACTGCGGCCAGAGCTGCCAATGACAAGCGTCCGGTTCTGGTCTGGCTTCACCCCGGTGGATTCAACAGCGGTGCGGGCTCCCAACCCGGCTTCGATGGTGAGAATCTCGCGAAGAAGGGCCTGGTCGTGGTGACCGTGAATTACCGCCTCGGGGTCTTCGGATTTTTTGCACACCCGGAGCTGACCCAGGAATCCGACCGGCACGCTTCCGGCAACTACGGTCTTATGGATCAGGTCGCCGCGCTGCAATGGGTGCAGAAGAACATTGCGCAATTCGGCGGAGATCCCAGGCGGGTGACCATTGACGGCGATTCGGCCGGGGCGATGAGCGTCGGCGACCTGATGGCCTCTCCGCTCGGCAAGGGCATCTTCCAGCGCGCGATTGCAGAGAGCGGCTCGTACCTCGGTCTTTCCGTCAACCCCTTGCGCAAGCTGGCAGACGCCGAACAGGCTGGCAAGAAAGCCGCGGAGGCCATGGGCGTCTCCACGCTGGCTGAACTCCGCGCGCGGCCGGCCGAAGAGATCCTGTCGAAGCTCCGCAGCGCCGGCGGTGTCATCATCGACGGTTGGTTCCTGCCAGAGAACCCGGCGACGACCTTCGCCGAAGGAAGGCAGAACGACGTACCCCTGCTGGTGGGCTCGAACCAAGACGAAGGGACTTTCTTCATCCAGGCCGGTAGCGCCGACCGTTTTCTCGAGCAGGTGCACCGCCGATTCGGCGATCTGGCCGATACGTTTCTGAAACTCTATCCGGCCGGATCGGATGAAGAGGCCGCCGCCTCCCAGCTTGCCGCCTTCCGGGACGAGCTCGGATTCGTCATGCGCAAGTGGGCCCACATGGAGGCCAAGACCGGCAAATCGAAGACCTATCTGTACTACTTCACGCATGAGCCGCCCCTCCCGCAAGGCGCTCCGCGAGGCGGGCGCGGATCGGGAGCCACCCACGGAGCCGAAGCTCCCTATGTCTTCGGGAATCTCGTCGGCAACCGGCCCTGGACCGAAGTCGACCACCAATTGGCCGACACGATTTCCTCCTATTGGGTGAACTTTGCCACGGCCGGCGACCCGAACGGCAAAGGCCTTCCGCACTGGCCCAACTACGACGAGAAGAAGAGTGACCGCGCGATGGTGCTGGGAGACGCTGTCGAAGTCGGCCTCGCGCCCAATCAGTCACAGCTTGCTTTCTACGAGGCGCTGTACGACCGCGTGACCGGCCAGTAGAACCCTTCTGAGCAGGCAAAGCTGTCCTGGCGGTGTGTGGGCCGATGGCGCATCGTCCAGGAGCATACTCTCAAGGCCTTCGACGGCCTGGCGCCGGCAGGCACTATCAGCCCCGTGCGGGGCCACCATTCAAGTGATGCTGACGACGACAACCGGGCCGTCTTGCCGCGCGTCGGCGTGCTTTTCAACTCCTCGCCGACGCGGGTTCTTTATGTCAGCGAGCCTTTCGAAAATTCCATCGCGGCCCTCCACCTGGCGACGACGGAGCGGTTTTTCACGTTGCGGGCGTAAGTCGCATTCACGCCGATGCGCTTCATCGGCCGGTTGATCGGGGCCCCCGCAGTCATCGAGACCAGCGACGCCAACTGGGCTGCCAACACGACGCTCGACATCGAAGCGGACTTCGATGCGCCAACCGCGGTAACAAGACGATCGTCCGCATGAAGGCAGGATGGAACCGTGGTCGCGATCCGACCCGTGCGGCTTGCTGGCGGGCACCGGCTCCCCGGCTGAACGGCAGTTCCGGTTCCTCGAGTGGGACGAAGATTGGGGCTGACCGTCACCGGCCACCTGCCGGGAGCTGGCGCCGGGCTCGAGCTTGCTCGGTTTAGGAAGCCCTGCCTGACAGAGGCCCGCCTCGGCTTACCGTTTCGCTTTGCCTTTAGCCAGCGGCAGCCGCAGTCGGATTTGGCCGTCGGCTCCGTAATACGTCAGCTCATAGGTAGCATTGTTGGCCTTCCCAGAGGGTTTGGGGAAGTACAGATAGCCAGCCACCGCTTGGGAAGTCTTGCCTTCCGGCAGTGACTGATCCTCAAGTTCTTGCTCGATACGGGATGGGTCTTGGCTGACCCCCGGAGGCGGGGGAGGCGGGCCGGGATCGCCGACGCCTACTCCGACACCGGCGGCCGTGTAAACACCGCTCGCGCGCCGACCGGTCACCGGGTCGGTCCCGGTTTCGTAGCCGACCGAGGTTGACGAATAGACCGAAACGTCATTGGCGGTCGGCCGCGGGGGCGTGTTTTTCCTTGCTAAGACACCGGCGATGGTGCGCCCGTTCTCCGGCCGGACGGTCTCGCCGTCGGCACCAGCGCGCAGCAGAAAGTCGCTGCGGGCGAGATTCATCTCGCTGGCGGCTTGAGGATAGACGGCCACTTCGACCACGAGATACCCGCCGCTGTTGAGGTCGGCCGCGAATGCCTTGCGAACCTGACCCGGTGCCATCATCGCGGCGGCCACCGTCGCCGTTCGAGCGGTCTCGCGGGCCGGATAGTCCGCCGCGCTTGGGCGCGGCCGAATACCCTTTCCACCATCCGCGAACAAGAGCCCGCTGATACAAACCAGCCAGCCGAGTACCTTCATGGCCGCTCCTCCATTGCTTCCCGTTTGGCCTGCTTCCCAGGAGACGCGGCACTGGCTGCCAGGTTACAGAAATCTCCCTACTTTGAGCTCATGCCTGGCTCACTGGATGGACATAACCGTGAGCTTGCCCTCTTCCTCGGTGCCATCGACTTTGACCGGGATCGGCTTTCCGGAAGTGGCAGCCACTACCCATTTCTTGTTGTTCTTAATCGCTTCTTGTGCTCTCTGGTTGCCGACCAAATCAAAGGCCAGCGTACGGCCGTCACTGGTTTTCAGCGCAAACTCGGTGGCATTGGGGGAGACGCCACAATTTTGACTCGCCTCACCGCTCGCCGCGGCGCAGGATGCAGCTACAAGCGACCCTTTGTATGTATGGATCTTCGCGCCATTGCGGTCCGAGCTCGCCGTCGATGTAGCGGAGTTCTTGGTCTGATTCTCAGTGCTCTTGGAAGGCGTACTGGCTGGCTGCTTCTGGGCGATAGCCACGCCCAGCAACAGACCCACGCCTGCCATGATGGTGAAAGCCCGCATAAGATACCTCCTTGCGTCATTGTGCCGGGACACTCCGCTCGGTGCAGTATCAATCGACACATCTTGTAGGTCTTGGTGGGAGGTTTTTCACGCGTCAATACGCTTCGAATTAACCAGGCGGATCTGTTTCTTAGTACTTCGGCACACTGGGGTCGACGCGGTCGCTCCAGGCCAGGATGCCGCCCTTCATGTTGCGGACGCGCCGGAAACCGGCCTGCTTGAGAATGCCGCAGGCTTTGGCGCTGCGCATGCCGCTCTTGCAATGGACGACAATGTCGGCGCTTTTGTCGAGCTCGTCGAGCCGCTGCGGTACCTCGCCCAGCGGAATGAGCTTGGCTGCGGGGATATTGCAGATCCTGTGCTCGTGCGGCTCGCGCACGTCGATCAGCAGGAACGGGTCGCCGCGATCGAGCATAGCCTTCACTTCGGTTACTTCGATTTCACCTTCGTTCACGGTCGTCTCCTGTGCCTGCGCCGCCGGGGCACCCTCCGGGCTGGGATGCGGAACGCCGCAGAACTGATGATAATCGATCAGCTTGGTGATGGTCCGGTGCGCGCCGCACGCGGGGCACTCGAGGTTCTTGCGCAGCTTCAGCTCACGGAAGCGCATGCCCAGCGCATCATAGAGCAGCAAGCGGCCGACGAGCGGCTCGCCGATTCCCAGAATCAGCTTCACCGTTTCGGTGGCCTGCACCAGCCCGATAATGCCGGGAAGAATGCCCAACACGCCGCCTTCGGCGCAGCTTGGCACCAAACCGGGAGGCGGCGGTTCGGGATAAAGGCAGCGGTAACACGGCCCGCCGTTATAGGCGAATACCGTGGACTGGCCCTCAAAGCGGAAGATCGATCCGTACACATTCGGCTTGCCCAGGAGCACGCAAGCATCGTTCACCAGGTAGCGCGTGGGAAAATTGTCGGTGCCGTCGACGATCAGATCGTAGTCCTTGAAGATGTCGAGAGCGTTCTCGCTCGCAAGCGCGGTCTCGTGCTTGACGATCTTCATGTGGGGGTTGATACCCTGCATTTTCTCGGCGGCGGAATCGAGCTTCTTGCGTCCGACATCGGCGGTCGAGTGGATCACCTGCCGTTGCAGGTTCGTGAAGTCAACCACGTCGAAATCGACGATGCCGATCTTGCCGATGCCCGCGGCCGCCAGGTATAGGCCCAGCGGCGCGCCGAGCCCGCCGGCACCCACCAGCAGCACCTTGGCGGCCTTCAGCTTCTGCTGCCCCTCGACTCCGACTTCCGGGATGATCAGATGGCGGCTGTAGCGCAGGATCTCGTCTTTGGAAAGGCTGTCGGTTTCGGGCGGCGCTGTCACGCTAGAGCCGCCGGCGATCGAAGGCACCAGCGAAATCGTGTCGTCCTCTTTGGCAGCCGTGCCGTCCTTGCCCAGATAACGGATGTCTTCATCGTTCAGATATACGTTCACGAAGCTGCGCAGCTTGCCTTCGTCGTTGAAAATCTGCTTGCGCAAGTCGGGGAACTGCGTGATGAGCGCGGCCAACACTTCACCGACGGTTCCGCCGGAGACGCTGACTGCGTCCTGCTTCCCCGTAAATTGCCGGAGGGGCGTGGGAATCAAGACTTTTGCCATAGTCAGTAGATCAACTCCTCTTTGGCAGCATGGGTCTGCTCGAAGTTCGGCAGCCAGCTGTTGGCGTGGTGAAACTCCCCCTTTTGAATGGAGAGCACCACGAACGAATACCACGGGCAGGAATTCAGCAAATCGGTTTTGGAAAAGTAGGCGTCGCAATCGGGGTGCGAGTGGTAGATACCGATCAGGTCCATGTGGCGCTCGCGCGCGGCCTTGTCGGCGGCCATCAGATCTTCCGGACGCAGCTCATAGCGCGCCGCCTGTGCGCCCTGAAAGGAATTCTCTAACTGCAGCGCGACACACACCAGCTTGGCACCGTGATCAGCCGAACCAAGCATAGCGCCGCAACACTCGTTGGGATAGGTTGCACGAGCGTGCGCCACCATCGCCGCCCAGGGTTCAGGTTCGATTCGGATCATTATTCGTCCCAGAAATGTTCGCTAAGATATTTTTCTGCGCTGTCGCACAGCACGGTCACAATGGTGGCCGGCTCGCCGTGTTCCACCAGTTCGCGCGCCAGCAGGGTCGCGGCGTGGACGTTGCAGCCGGAAGATATTCCCGCCAGCACGCCCTCTTCCCGCGCCAGGCGCCGCACCATAGCGTAAGCGTCTTCGGTCTCGATCCACAGGTTGCCGTCCGCGATCGCGCTGTCATAGATGCCAGGCACGATGGCGGTGGGCATGTGCTTCAAACCCTCCAAGCCATGGAACCCGCTCGAAGGCTGCGCCGAGTAGCATTTCACGTGAGGCCGGTCGCGCCGCAGACGCCGGCTCACACCAACGAAGGTGCCGCTGGTCCCCATAGCCGCCACAAAGTGCGTCAACCGTCCTGCGGTCTGATGGATGATCTCGGGCCCAGTGTGCTCGTAGTGCGCCTTCCAGTTCGCCGGGTTGTTGTACTGGTCTGGATAGAAATAAATGTCGGGGTTGGCGTTATAGATTTCGCGGCAGAGGCGAATGGCACCGTCGGAGCCCTCACCGGCGTCGCTGAACACCATCTCGGCGCCATAGGCCTTCAGGATGCGCTTGCGTTCGACCGACGCATTGGCCGGCAGCACAAGCTTGACCTTGTAGCCGCGCACTGCGCCGATCATGGCGTACGCGATGCCGGTATTGCCGCTGGTCGCGTCGAGGACTGTGCGGTTATGGTTCAGCTTACCGGAGCGCTCGCCGTCCAGAATCATGTTGAGGGCAGGCCGGTCCTTGACCGAGCCGCCCGGATTGAAAAACTCCGCCTTTCCCAAAATCTCCACACCCGGAAAGGAGCGGCCAATTTTCTCCAGGCGAACCAAGGGCGTGTTGCCGATGGTCGCAAGCAGCGGTTCGGCATCCGGCCTGGGCGGATTGGGGACAGCAACGGCCTGCGCCATCATTTACTCTTTGGATTCACGCTTCCTTGGCCGCGATGCAACATTGCATGTTTCTGCAACTAAAGGAATTATTGAATCTCTGAGTGCTCTTTATTCTACCACCCAACCGGTTGCTGTCAATCTCCGGTGAGCGCACAAAACTCGCGACCACCCCAGGCGGCCCGGATCGAAGGGACTCCGGCGCTTGGCCCAGGTGCAACTGGAAGTGACGGCCCAGGCCGGAGGCCCTGAGGTGGCGCGACGGTCGCTTGGCGACCGCGCACGGGGAGGCGCGGCGTTGTTCGACACGAGGGTGGAATTCCGCGACTTCACTCTGGCTTGCAGAACCGGAACTCGCTCCGCTGCGCCGAACGATCGTCGGTTTGCGAGTGCCGAGACTGCGTCAACCCCAATCGCAAAGACTCGATAGCCATAGCCGAAGAGTTCAGGCGGACGGAACTGCGCGACGACTGTAAGGTAGACTGCAAGCGGCCCGGTCGGAGCCTAACTGATGAAACCATGGCCCCAGGCAGGGCTCCGAGGTGGAAAACCCGCGCCAATATTCCAGGTGGATTTCCTGCGATCCAATGTATGATCGGGCGCCGGATCGCGTGAGCCGAGATGTTTTTCGCGGTAACGACCCAACCCCATGAGGCCTTTAACTTCTTCGGAGTTCCGCACCTGATCGGCGCTCTTATTCACGATTTTCGGTGCTGAAGCGTGCACTCGACGAAGCCGTAACCTGCAGAACTGATCGAAGAAACCGATCTGAACAACCAACCAGACGCCGCCCCGGTATTGGGGTGTCGCCTTCCAGCAACTGGCTGTGGCCTTAACGGCCTTCGCCAGCGACGGACAGCGGTTCGGCCCGGTGCTGGCAACCGCGCTGCGGGTGTAAGCAAGATGTGCATAGCATCTTATGCAGTAATAAACCAATGAGATAGAAGGAAGTTCGCCCAAGAAGACTGAGAAAAGGTGACGACTTCCCCCGGCAGTACAATTCGCGGGGGGATTAGAGTCCGCAGGATCCCAATACCTGCGCGGGGCCCGCAAAGCATACCTGAAGCCGAGACTCGCGGCCATCCATTAGACTGACATCAGGTATTTATGAATAGCCCCGCGTCCGTACCCTCCGCCCCCGAACCGTTCGCCGTCCGCACCCACACCTTCGGAGCTCGCGACCCGTCCCGCGACCGACTCTTCCCCTGCGATATCTGGTGCCCCAATGAGCCCGGCGTGTGGCCGCTCATCCTCTTCTCTCACCACAGCCGCGGCAACCGTCGCTCCGCCACCTACCTCACCACGTACCTCGCCAGTCACGGCTACCTGGTCGCGGCCCTCGATCATTCCGAAGTCATCGCCCCGGAGATCGCCGGCAATGTCCAAGGCTTCATCGCCAACCGCGTTCCCGACGCCCGCTTCCTGCTCGACTACATGCTCGGCGGCGCGATTCCATGTACCGCCCGGCCCGATCCCGATCGCATCGCCATCGTCGGCCACAGCGCCGGCGGCTGGACCGCCTTGGCCTTGCCCGAAACCGACACGCGCATCCAGGCTGTGGTCGCGCTCGCCCCCGGCGGAGCGTCCAATCCCAAGCCGGGAATCATCCCCGCCACCCTCAGTTTCAACTGGCCGCGCCCGCCGGCCACCCTCTACATCGTCGCCGAGGACGACGTCCTCACTCCCATCGCCGGCATGCACGAGCTCTACAGCCGCACTCCCGGGCCCAAGCAAATGGTGGTCCTCCCCCGCGCCGACCACCTGCATTTCGTGGACAACGTTGAGCAGGCCCACGAGCAGCTCCGCGCCGCCAGCCTCCCGCCCGAGGCCTCCTGGATTTCACGCGAAATGCGCCCCATCGCCGAGCTCTGCACTGGAGAAGAAGCCCACCGCCAGATCCAAAGCTACACCCTCGCCCACCTCACCACCGCTCTCTCCCGCCGCATCGCCCCCTAGCCCGCTCGACGCCGATCGCAGTGGCGACAGCCGCAGGGAAGCAAGCGGCGACGCCGTGACGCAGGCTCACCGCCTGCAGCGCCGAGACTCACCTCGGCGTACGCCCCGATGAATCGGTCTACCGCAGACAAGAGTGTCCACCACAGTGCTGTATTAAATCTTTCTCGTTCTTAGATCCTACATAATCTGCCCTGGGTATCGACTCCTCAGGGAGTTAGGAGGACCGGTACCGTCACCGAGAGAGCGAAGCTTCGCGAATAGGGAAACCAGGCGGAGACTTCCCTTAGTGCGACAATCAGGTGCGCGTGTGACTGCCCAAAAGCGGCGCGCTGCGAAATGCTGAAGGTGTATACGCTGAGCTTCACCTGCCTCTCGACCACTCAGGTGACGAATTCCCGATGCGGCAATCACCGGGTGGGATCTGGGCTCGCCGCGGTCTCTCCCAAAAAGGGACATTCATGAAGAAACCGTCGCGCGGAGGCTAAGAGGTTGGCAAGACCTTGTTAGCCTAGGGTTAGGCATCCGCGCTCGGTAGTCGTCCGGCGCCAGCGGGACAGTCGCAGTCGCAACCACAGTGAACTGAGCGGACCGAAGACCACGAAGGAATCGAGCGCATCTGGTAGAGCCAATCCAATCGTGGCGAGTTCACGAAGCGGGCAAAGCCGTCCGCACATCTGGCCGTGGGGTTCGGGAACTAGCGAGTGGCTGACCGCGGTTGCTGGGCTCGAGGTACGGGAGGCCGCGAAGGATCACTGGGTTGTTGGGACAGTACTCGCGCGAGGTCGATCTCAGGCACCCCAGGGACGATTGATACCTCACGGATCCTTCCGCCAAGTGGTCGCGCGGGGCAATCGGCGGTTACACTCACTGCGCCCCGGTGAGGCCCACCAAGCGCCGGGCTCAAGCAATGAGAAGCCGCAAGCCTTCCACGACGATCAGCGATGAGGAGACTCGGAGCAAGCCTTCTTCCGAGGCGGTGAAGACGTGAAACTGCGCGCCGTCCGCGCACTGCGCGTCGATGTCCTTGTTCATCGGTCGCAGTATTCGGGATAGAGCTTTCGTAGGCAGTCAGGGCACACATCGTGGCTGAATTTCGCCTCTGAGTGGGCCTGTATGTAACTCTCCAAGGGTTGCCAGACCTCGCGCTCGTCCCTGATTTTTTTGCACGAGGCGCAGATCGGCAGCAGACCGCTCAGCAGTTGTACCTGATTGAGCGCTTCCCGAAGCTTGGCGATCAGGTTTTTCGAGGAAGTAATGTCGGTAGCCGAGCAGATCAGGCCGAGGAGCGTCCCCCCGGCGTCCCGGAAGGGTTCCACCACAAGGTCGAAATAATGCGTCACACCCTCGAAGGCGACGTTAACTTCGATGCGTGATCCCAC
>JAGWQP010000274.1 GCA_028876805.1 Acidobacteriota bacterium
ACTGGAAATCTGAGCTTGCGAGATGCCCAACGAGAAATTTCAGAAGATTGGTACGAGGTTTATCTTCAGATTCATCCTTCGGCAAGGAATCAGCAATCCGTGTCGGATCGATAAGCGATTCTCTCAGCAAGGGATGGCATTTCCGAGTCTAATTCCCCTTTAGAATCTGTAGGTTATAGATTCTTGCCTATCCGCTGGCGGCTGTGGCTGGCATGACAATTCGGCTGCGCGGCAAATGAGCGCAGTTTCAAACCTCTCTGACCCTCAATCTCCGCGAAGAATCGGAGGGCTCGCTCATCCGCAGCTCAATCGCCGCTCACTGCCGTGCCAAGTGCACCGTAAACGTGCTCCCCGCGCCGGGCCGGCTGGTCAGCTCCACTTGCCCGTGATGGGATTCGGCGATCCACTTGACGATCGAGAGGCCTAGGCCAAAACCGTCCTGCTGGCGGGAGCGGGACTGGTCGGCGCGGTAGAAGCGCTCGAACACGCGTTGGGAAGCTTCGGGCGCGATACCGACGCCGGTATCGGCGATGCGAATGCGCACGTCAGGCCCTTGGGCTTCGAGCGTCGCCGAGACTTTGCCGCCGGGCGGCGTATAGCGGACTGCGTTATCGAGCAGGTTCACCACCATGCGGCGCAGCAGGCCTTCGTCGCCGCGGAAAGGCACATCCTCGCCCGAGCGGCACTGGAGCTCGATCTCTCCCGCGGTCGCCAGAGGCTGAACGAAACGGCAGCATTCGGCGAGCAGATCGTTCAGATACAGTTCCTCGACCCGCAATTGGACGCGCCCGGCATCGGCGCGAGCCAGATTGAGCAGATCATCCACCAGCCGGGAGAGGCGCTCGGATTCCTGTTGAATGGTGGCCAGAGACTCGCGGTACTCGGCCGCAGTGCGCTCGCGGGAAAGAGCC
Source organism: Acidobacteriota bacterium (assembly GCA_028876805.1). Lineage (GTDB taxonomy): Bacteria > Acidobacteriota > Terriglobia > Bryobacterales > Bryobacteraceae > PSRJ01. Next base: position 912 of record JAGWQP010000274.1, read on the forward strand.
ACGTCGGCCTCGCCGCGGATCACGCTCAGGGGTGTGCGGAGTTCGTGGGAGGCATCCTGGACGAAGCGGCGCATGGTGTCGAAGGATTGATCCAGACGCGAAAGCAACTCGTTAAAGGAGACGGCAAGCAACGTCAACTCTTGGGCGGCCCGGCCGATTTCGAGCCGCGCGTCCAGATTCTGGCTGGTGATGCGCTGGGCCTGCGCGGCCATCGTTCCCAAAGGCGCGAGGCCGCGGCGGGTCAGCAGGTAGCCACCCGCGCCGGCAATCAGGATGAGGACCGGCAGCGCGATGGCTAAGGTGCGGCGCAGGGCTTCGAGGTCGGCGGCGATCGAATCGAGCGGTTCCACCGCCAGGACCAGAAAGGTGCGGCTGCGGTACGACGCGCGGCGAGCCGCCGCGCGCGCGCCGTGCTGCCCCCAACCCGGCAGCGCCACCACGGTTTCGGGAGCCGGGATAGCCAGTGCGGTTTCGGCGGCCACGGCCAGTTGGGGCAACTCGGCTGGCGTGCCTCCCGCGAGCACTTGGGCATTCTCCAGAATGGCAATTACCTGGCCGGATGGCTGCAACTCCCCAAGCACGTCGGCAGCGGCGCCAACGGCATCCCCCCTCATCTCTACGAGCTCCTCTTCCAACAGCTTGGCAGCGGTAGCGGCCTGGGAAACCAGAGTTTCATCGAGCCGCCGCTGCATGGAACGCGCAAGAGTGCCATAGAGCAGCACACACAGCAGCAGCAACAGCAGCGAAAAGAAGACCAGGTACCAGGCGGCGAGCTGCAGGCGGAGGCTTTTAAGCATCGCCGGCCCCCTGCTCGGCCGCCAGCAGATAGCCTTCGCCGCGGCGCGTGTGAATCAGGCGCCGGCGGGGCTCGGTGTCCATCTTGGAGCGGAGACGCTTGATGTACACGTCGATCACGTTGGAGAAGGGATCGAAGTTTTCGTCCCAAACATGCTGCGCGATCTCCTCGCGCCCGACCACGCGGCCTTGGTTGAGGAGCAGGAATTCCAGCAAAGCATACTCCTTGGCGGTCAGAGTGACGCCGCGGCCGGCGCGCTCGACGGCATGGCTGGCGGTGTCGAGCTTGAGATCGGCGACGCGCAGGGTCGCGGGTCGCAGGGCCGTGGAGCGCCTGAGGAGCGCCCGCACGCGAGCCAGCAATTCCTTGAAATCGAAGGGCTTGGTGAGATAATCATCGGCGCCGCAGTCAAGGCCGGCCACCCGGTCGTCCACGGCGCCGCGGGCGGTGAGCATCAGGATCGGGCTGAGGCGCCCGCGCCGGCGGAGCTCGCGGCAAACAGCGTGTCCATCTTTATGCGGCAGCATGACGTCGAGGATCACCAGGTCGTAGTCGTTCTCCGATCCCAGGTGCAGGCCTTCGACGCCATCGGTCGCCACGTCGACGGCGTAGGTCTGCTCGCGCAGGCCTTTGGCCAAGAACCCGGCGACCCGAGCTTCGTCTTCCACCAGCAGAATTCGCACGCTCTTTCTATTCTGCTCGACTGCGGATGAACACACAATGAACGCTTGATTTCACAAAGTGTTTACACCACCGGCCGGAAGGCCGCCGCTAAGATCGGATAAGGTATCCTGTGGCCTCCATTCCCGTTGCCCGCGGGCGCACTGCGGTGCGCATCTTCCCCACTTCGCTTGTCGCCGTGGTGGAAAGGATTGCTGCGACGCTAGCTTTGATTGCCGTCAGCCCGGTGTTGTGTGCCTGCGCAGCCGTCCTGGCGCTGCAATCGGGACAGAGCCCGCTCATCGCGCATCGCCGCGTCGGCTGGCGGGGGTCCACGCTCTGGATGCTGAAGCTCCGCACGATGTGGGACGATGCCCAAGATCGCGGACGCTTCCGCTGGATCGAGCCTATCGACGACCAGGCGGGACCCCTGCAGAAAGATGCCGACGATCCGCGCGTCCCCAGTGCCTTCGCCCGGTTCTGCCGCCGGCACTCGGTCGACGAACTGCCGCAACTGCTACATGTGATTTTGGGGGAGATGGCATTAATCGGCCCTCGTCCACTGACCGCCGGGGAGCTCGAACGCTACTATGGCCGAGACGCGGAGGAAATCCTGGAGGCGAAACCCGGACTTGCCGGACTGTGGCAGATCTCGGGGCGCAACCGGCTGACCTACTCCGAGCGGCGGGACCTGGACCTTCGGCTCGTCCGGGACGGTTCGCTTAGAACCTCGCTGCGTGTCCTCGTTGGCAGCCTGGCGCAGGTTTGGACCGGGGAAAACTCCTGGTAATCTCACTCCACAATCGAGTCAGTGGGGAAGGTTTGCCGGTTCGCAGACGCGACGCGACATGGAAAATATCTGCCCGGGACAGGCCTGAGGGCGCTGGCGCCGGGGAGTTCGGTGCGGTTGCACGCCGTCCGCATCAGGCCTTTCCCTTACGTGCTCGTCTACCACACCAACCGACTCCCCGGTAGCTGCCACGTTGGCGGCGCCGAGCCGGCGACGCCGGCATCGGGAGCAGAGTAGAGGGTTCGGGCTGAATCGTTTTCCCGGAAGGGCGAGGGTCCTCGCCGCTCGAACCGGGTTTGAGCTGCACTCTGGAGCAAGGTCCGGACGAGCAAAATTATCGGCTCTGGTTTTTCAGGCGCACGAGCGAGCCGACCAATTCCGACCGCCGTCGATTGCGGCAGCAGCTCGGGGCGCCGCTACCTCGTCGGAGCGTTCCCCACGGAGGCCAGCGACGGCCCGGCGGTGGTGCCGCGCGGCAGCAGGCTCGGGCCCGACGGGATGAAAATTTTGTTCACGTCGCTATCAGCCGCCACCACCAGACCCAGGAATCCGGATTGCATCTCGTCCCAGTTCTGGTCGCCCCACCAGACGGTCTTGGTCGGATCAGGATTGAACTTGTTGTTGATCGAGTTATCGTAGTGCGCGATCGCCAGAATCTTGGTGCCCTTGGGCACGGGGACCGGCTTCGCCAGCTGATATCCGACTTGCCAGTTGAAATCCCAGACACCTTTAAAGATGGTCTCAGTCTCGCCGGTCGGATAGGTCAGCCGAATCTCGTAATCCTTGCCCCGCAGGTGCAGGTGGGGTTGGATGTAGACGAGCCTCGCGCCATCCACGCCAATGGTTACCTCGCTCACTACTTCCGCGTTGCTGTCCCCGGCCGGAATCACCAGGTTGAAGGCGGCGGGGGTTCCGGGGGACATCCAGTAGCGCAGCTTGGGAGGATGCTTCGCAAAAACCAGCCCTACTTTGGAGCGGTCTGTTTGCGGCGTGCCTACCGCCGTGTAGTGAAGGTTAAACACAAGATCCGAACCCTTGGGGATGAACTTCGCCGAGCCGTCCACCTCAAAGCTCTGCGCGCCCAATCCCGGGTTGTATTTTCCTAGCAGGTCGGTCCCGGCCCTGGCGCCACCCATGCCATCGGAGCCTTCTTCATAGGGCTCGCCAGGCACCGCCTTGGCCATCCATGTCGAAGTCGGCGGCCGCACGATGACGCGTCCGTGGTGGACCACCTTCGGGTTTCCGGGGCGCATCTCCGCCGCCACCACCCACCGGTCCTCCGGAAAGGTCACCTTGACGAGGAAGTTCTGATAGTTGATGGTGCCACTCGCTGCCACCTGGAACTCCTTCGGCATCTCGACGATCAGGTCGGGCTGGATGTTCCAGCCATCGTGGAAAGCGAGCGGGGCGGGTTTGTCCTTGGCGTCCCCTTCCGGCGCGCCGTTGTCGGCCCACCGCGCCACGGTGCTGATCTCGTCGTCGGTAAGCGTGCGATCGTTGGCAAAGTGACCCTTCTCGGCGAACCACGGCGGCATCTTCTTGGTCACCACGGCCTGCTTCATCGCCTTGGCCCAGGGCCGGGTCTCGCTGTAGCTGAGAAACGACATCGGCGCCAGCTCGCCAGGCCGATGGCACCCCTGACAGTTCTTCTGGAGAATGGGAAGAACGTCTTTGTTAAACGTCACAGGGGCGGAGTTGGTGGCGGCCAGAGCCGCGATTCCCATGGCCAAACCAGCTAGTGATCCCCGTAGCATACTCATTCTTCGGGCCCTCCTTGGATGCGCGGAATCCTTGGACGCAATGATATCGGAGGCTCCGTCGAAACGCAACCCGGGGATTGGTGTTCTAGTTTTGCGGCGGACCCCCATTCCAGACCGCTTTCTCGTATTTGACATTCGGCTCGCATCCCGCTAGGCTAAAAAGGTTCGAGAAGTGGCGCTGGAGACGTGTGTCGATGAGTACTGAGTTTCCTTCCAAGAACGCGATTAGCCGGCACTGGCACGTGATTGACGCTCAGGACGTGGTCCTGGGTAAATTGGCCAGCAAGGCGGCTATGCTCTTGATGGGCAAAACCAAACCCTCCTATACGCCGTTCCTGGATACGGGCGATCACGTAATCGTCATTAACGCCGAAAGGGTGAAGGTTACCGGCCGCAAGGAAGAGAAAAAAGTGTATCGCCACTTTACCGGATATCCCGGTGGGTTGGTGGAAAAGAGCTTCCGGCGGGTGCGGGCGGAGAGGCCGGTTCGCATCGTGGAGCAAGCCATTCAGGGCATGCTCCCCAAGACCAAGCTTGGCAAGCAGATGTTTCGGAAATTGAAGGTCTACGCGGGTGATCGGCATCCACACGCGGCACAAAAACCGCTCGTGCTGGCGATCAAATAGCGGGAAGGTATGGTTCGTGGTAGCGACGATAGTTCAGTTTTTAGGGACGGGGCGCCGTAAGAGTTCGGTGGCTCGCGTATTCTTACGGCCCGGCAAGGGCGAAATCAAGGTCAATGATCGCGCGTTCGAGAATTACTTTCCGACCGAGAGCGCGCGCGCCGTGGTGCGCCAGCCGCTGCTGGCAACCGAGACCATGGACAAGTTCGACATCGTGATTCTCGCCGGAGGCGGCGGGGTCGCCGGCCAAGCTGGGGCCGCCCGTCTTGGCATTGCTCGAGCCTTGGTGGAGTTCAACGGGGAACTGCGGTCCCGGCTAAAGAAGCTCGGGCTTCTGACGCGCGACCCGCGCGCCCATGAGCGGAAGAAGTACGGCCAAAAGGGTGCGCGCAAGCGGTTCCAATTCTCCAAACGTTAGGTTTTTTTCGTGAAGCCTGGAAGGGATGGAATCGTGGCTGCTTTCAGGCTTTTTTTCGTGTTTTCAGGTCCGAGACGCAAATTTCGCTTTGGGCGCGTCACGACCATGAAATAGGAGGTAGTTTGCCGGCAATATCCATGAAGGAATTGCTCGAAGCGGGCGTTCATTTCGGGCACCAGACCAAGCGCTGGAATCCGAAGATGAAAGAGTACATCTTCGGCGAACGCAACGGGATCTATATCATCGACCTGCAGAAGACGCTCAAGATGTTCAAGGACGCGGCGCGGTTCGTAGGCGAGATGGCCGCGCAGGGTAAGAACGTGTTGTTCGTGGGAACCAAGCGGCAGGCCCAGGAGGCCATCGCCGAAGAGGCTGGGCGTTGCAGCATGTTTTTCGTAAACCAGCGCTGGCTGGGCGGGTTGCTCACCAACATGGCCACGGTGCAGAAGTCGATCAAGCGGCTTAAGGAACTGGAGGCCATGGCCACTAACGAGGACGGTTACGCCGGGCGTCCCAAGAAGGAAATCATCCGGCTTGAGCGGGAGCGCAAGCATTTGGACCAGAACCTGTCGGGCATCAAGGACATGCCCGGCCTGCCCGACGTGCTATTTGTGATCGACTCCAACAAAGAGGCGATCGCGGTGAAGGAAGCGCGGAGGCTGGGGATCCCCGTGGTGGCGATCGTCGATACCAACTGCGATCCCGACGAAGTCGATTGGGTCATTCCCGGCAACGACGACGCCCTTCGCGCCATCCGCCTGTTTGCCAGCAAGATCGCCGACGCGGTGGTGGAAGGCCGCGCGCTCGCCAGTGAGCAGGATTTCACGGCCGATAAGATCATCACCGAGGAAACACCGGTTGGGGGGATGGAAGAATACACCGATTACGTGGACACTCAGAAGCTGAGTGAGATCATGGCGGAGAGCCTGAGCTTGGAAGACGACCAGGCTTCATCCTCGCAACGCAAGGGACCGGCATCGGAAACGGCCGAACCGGCATCGGAGCCGGCCATCACCGAAAGCGGCCATTAGACAGTTCTCAACCCCGTCGCCCTCGAGGGAAACCAGAAGACAGAACTATGGCGGAAGTGACTGCAATCTTAGTGAAAGACCTGCGCGAGCGGACCGGCGCCGGCATGATGGAGTGCAAGAAAGCCTTGGTAGAGGCCAAAGGGGACATCGGCGAGGCCGAGGTGTTGCTGCGCAAGTGGGGAATCGCCTCGGCCGGCAAGAAGTCCTCGCGCGCCACCAGGCAAGGTCTCATCGGCAGCTACATTCACCACGGCGGCCAGTTGGGCGTGCTGGTGGAAGTCAACTGCGAAT
>JAGWQP010000275.1 GCA_028876805.1 Acidobacteriota bacterium
AACAACATCGAGCTGATCACTGACCGACCCATCGAAACCAACTTGCGCGAGATCGCCGAAGTGAAGAAACGATACCCCAAGCACGCCGTGATCGCGTCGCTCATGGTGGAATCGAGGCGGGAAGCCTGGCACAACATCGTGAAGCGCTCGGAAGACGCCGGCGCAGACGGCCTGGAGCTGAACTTCGGCTGTCCTCACGGCATGAGCGAACGTGGCATGGGCAGCGCCGTCGGCCAGGTGCCCGAATACTCCTGTATGATCACCGAGTGGGTGAAGGAGATCGCGCGCACGCCGGTGCTGGTCAAGCTCACGCCCAACGTCACCGATATCCGGGCAGTCGCGTGCGCGGCGAAGCGTGGCGGCGCGGATGGGCTTTCCGCCATCAACACCATCAACTCCATCACCGGCATCGATCTCGATACTCTCACGCCAGGCCCGGATGTGGGCGGTTCTTCGGCGCATGGCGGCTACTGCGGGCCGGCAGTGAAACCGATCGCCCTGCACGTGGTACAGCAGATCGCTTCCGATGCCGAGTCCAGTTTAGCTCTGTCCGGAATCGGCGGCATCTCGGGTTGGCGCGAGGCCGCTGAATTCATGCTGCTGGGATGCGGCACGGTGCAGGTGTGCACGGCCGTTATGCACTATGGCTATCGCATCGTTGAGGACATGATTGACGGGCTCGGCAACTGGATGGAGGGAAAAGGCTTTCGAACCATCGAAGACTTTCGCGGCCGGTCTTTGCCGAAGGTCACCGAGTGGAAGTACCTCGATTTGAACTACAAGACCGTCGCCAGGATTCATTCGGAAAAATGTATCGGTTGTGAACTTTGCTACATCGCCTGCTGGGATGGTGCGCATCAGTGCATACACGTCGACAGCCGTGACCCGAGCCAGATCGCCGTGACCCCGATCGCAAAACTCGACTCCATTAAAGAAGGGGACGGCAAGACCCCGCCGGAGCGAATCCCACGGGTGGATGAGGTTGCGTGCGTCGGCTGCAACCTGTGCTGGCTGGTGTGTCCCGTGGAAGGGTGCATCACTATGGAAACGGTGAACACAGGGCTGCCGCGGCAATCCTGGGAAGACCGCGTAAAATCTCATGCCTGATACTCTGATCCGAAACGGCACGGTCGTCACCGCGCGCGAGACGATCGCTGCGGACGTCCTCATCGAAGGCGAGCGCATTCGGGAGGTTCGCCCAAGCATTCCTGCACAGGCGGCCGGGAACGTGATCGATGCGACGGGCCTTTATGTCTTGCCCGGCGGCATCGACGCCCATACCCATCTTGACATGCCTTTCGGCGGCACCACCTCCGCCGACGATTTCGAAACCGGGACGCGCGCCGCAGCTTTCGGTGGCACCACGAGTATTGTCGATTTCGCCATCCAGGCCCGCGCTACGCGGATGCGCGAAGCTCTCGACGCGTGGTGGAGAAAAGCCGAAGGCCGCGCCTGCATCGACTACGGCTTGCATATGATCGTCACCGATCTGGGTAAGGCGGGCTTGGAAGACATGGATGACATGGTGCGCGAAGGCGTGGCCAGCTTCAAGCTGTTCATGGCGTACCCCAACGTCCTGATGGTAGACGACGCCACGATTTTCAAGGCACTTTCGCAAACTGCCCGGAACGGCGCCCTTATCTGCATGCACGCTGAAAACGGCAGCGTGATCGATGTGATCATCGCACGCGCGCTGGCCGAAGGAAAGACCGCGCCGATCTACCACGCGCTCACCCGCCCGCCGCGTGCCGAAGCTGAAGCCGTGCACCGCGCCATCGCCATGGCCGAGATCGCCGGCGCACCGGTTTATATCGTCCACCTATCTTCCGAAGACGCGCTGAACGAGGTGCGCCAAGCCCGCGACCGCGGCGTTCCGGCTTTTGCCGAGACCTGCCCGCAGTACCTGCTGCTCTCCATCGAAGAGCTGGAGCGGCCCAACTTCGAAGGTGCCAAGTACGTCTTCACTCCGCCACTACGTTCCAAGGACCATTTGCCGAAGCTATGGGATGGGCTGAAGCACGATCACCTTCAGGTAGTCTCGACCGATCATTGCCCGTTTTGCTTCGCCGACCAGAAGACTCTCGGCAAGGACGATTTCACAAAAATCCCCAACGGCGGCCCCGGCATTGAGAACCGTCTGCAGCTGATCTATCACCACGGCGTCAATGCCGGCAAGCTCTCGCTCAACCGTTTTGTCGAACTGACCTCGACCACACCCGCGCGCCTCTTCGGCATGTATCCGAGGAAGGGCGAAATCGCTCCAGGCAGCGACGCCGACCTGGTCCTCTGGGACCCCAACGCGGTCCATACCATCAGCGCCAAGACGCACCACATGCGCGTCGACTATTCGATGTTCGAAGGATTCCAGGTGAAAGGCGACGCCAGAACGGTTCTTTCGCGGGGAGAAGTAATCGTCGACAGCGGCCGGTTTACGGGTAAACCCGGCCGTGGGAACTATCTCAAGCGCGCCGCGCGCGGAGGCGCATGGAAATAGTGCCCCACGATTCCACACTCTATAACAAGGACCTCGCGCCCGTCCCCAAAGAGCGGCGCACGTGGGGCATATACAACTATGCGTCCCTGTGGGTGGCCATGTCGGTGTGCATCCCGACCTACATGCTGGCCTCCGGGCTAATCGCCGGCGGCATGAACTGGTGGCAGGCCATCGCCACTATCCTGCTCGGCAACCTGATCGTGCTCATTCCCATGGTGCTAAACGCGCACGCCGGCGCCAAGTACGGGATTCCGTTCCCGGTCTTCGTTCGCGCATCCTTCGGCGTGCGTGGGGCGAACATCCCGGCGGTGTTGCGGGCCTTAGTAGCCTGCGGCTGGTTCGGCATTCAGACCTGGATTGGCGGCCAGGCGATCTACTCCATGCTCAAGCTGATGTGGCCGGGAGCCGCCCAACTTCCCGGCGGCCAGTGGATTTCCTTCTTTGCATTCTGGGCTCTCAACCTCGCCGTGATCTGGCGGGGTATCGAGACTATTAAGTTTTTGGAGGGCATCGGCGCCCCATTCATGCTCGGCATCGGCCTGCTGCTCCTGTGGTGGATTATACGCCAGGCCGGCGGATTCGGCCCGGTGCTGGGCGCGCCCGGCAAGTTCCACACCACGGCCGAATTCATCCGGTTCTTCATTCCCTCGCTTACCGGCATGGTGGGTTTCTGGGCCACTGTGGCGCTCAATATTCCGGACTTCACGCGTTATGCGCGCTCGCAAAGAGCGCAGGTGTTGGGCCAGGCCCTAGG